>JAAZJW010000215.1 GCA_012800145.1 Clostridiales bacterium
CTTCATAGCAATGACAAAAAGCGGGAGAAGTGCTTTTTCACACAGTCTGTCGTATCATAGGAGGGAAAAATGTTCAGTACAGATATAAAACAAAAATTAAAAACATTACCGGACAAACCGGGAGTATATATGATGATGGATAAAAATCATAAAATTATATATATCGGCAAGGCAATTTCCCTCAGAAATAGAGTGAGACAATACTTTCAGTCTTCCAAAAATCATTCCCCCAGGGTTAGAGCTATGGTTTCCCATATAGATACCTTTGAATATATTGTTACGGATACGGAATTGGAAGCACTGATGTTGGAATGCAATTTAATAAAAGAAAACAGGCCGAAATACAATGTTTTGTTGAGGGATGATAAAACATATCCCTATATAAAAATTACCTTGGGTGAAAAATATCCAAGGCTGGTCAAGACCAGGAAGGTTATCAAGGACAAGGCTAAATATTTCGGTCCTTATACAAATGTAGGTGCCCTGAATGAAACCCTTGAGGTTATTCACAGTATCTACCCTATTAGGACATGTAGTAAAGATATAGGAAGGATGATCGAAAAAGGGGAAAGGCCTTGCCTGAATTATTATATAGAAAGGTGCATAGGCCCATGCACCGGTAAGATCAGTAAAGAGGAATATATGGACATGATAAACGAGATAATTATGTTCCTGGATGGCAAAGAGGAGGAACTTGTTCATATAATTGAAGAAAAGATGAAAAAAGCTGCGGATATAAGAGATTTTGAAGAAGCAGCTAAATATAGGGACCAAATAATGGCCCTCAACAGTATAGTAGAAAAACAAAAAATAATTTCTACGGATGGACAGGATCGGGATGTAATCGCAATGGCCCAAGGGGATAAAGACAGTTGGGTACAGGTGTTTTTTATTCGCAAAGGCAAATTAATCAGCAGAGAACATTTTGTATTAAGAAACACTGAGGACAACACAGAAAAAGAAATTATTTCATCGTTTTTAAAACAGTTTTATAATGATTCGACATTTATACCCAAGGAAGTACTAATAGAGGGTCAGGTAGAGGATTTTAATGTGTTGGAGAAATGGTTAAGCAACAAAAGGGGCAACAAAGTCACCATCAGAGCTCCACAAAGGGGTGCTAAAAAACAACTGTTGGAAATGGTGAAAAAAAATGCCGTGATTGCTATGGAACAGAGTATAAAAATAATGGAATTAGAAAAAGAAAGGACAGAGGACACACTTAATGAATTTGCCGAATTATTAAGCTTAGACGAAATACCTGAACGAATAGAGGGTTTCGACATTTCAAATATACAGGGTGTGGATTCTGTTGCCTCTATGGTGGTGTTTGAGGGTGGAAAGCCCAAGAGGAAGGATTATAGAAGATTTAAAATCAGGACTGTGGAAGGACCTGATGATTATGCCAGCATAGAGGAAATAATTGCAAGACGTTTTAAAAGAGGGCTGGAAGAAACCCGAAACATTATTGAACAATCTATGGAGATGACGGAAAGTAAATTTGCTGTTTTTCCGGATTTGATAATGATAGACGGTGGATTAGGCCAGGTTAACAGTGTAAAGAAAGTTTTGAATTCCTTGGAGTTAGATATCCCGGTGTGCGGCGTGGTAAAAGATGAAAAACACCGTACAAAAGGGTTGGTATATGAAGGAAATGAAATATATATTGAAAAAACATCCAATCTTTTCAGGTTGATAACAAAAATTCAGGATGAGGCACATCGTTTCGCCATCAATTATCATAAAAGTCTGAGAAAAAAAGGAATGCTGCAATCTGTATTGGAGGAAATACCGGGTATAGGGGAGACAAGAAGAAAAGCCCTGATGATGCATTTTGGGACCATTGAAAGAATAAAAAACGCCACGATGGGGGAATTGCTTGAAGTAAAGGAAATGAACAAAAAGGTGGCGAAAAATGTAATACACTTTTTTGAAAATCAGTAAAAATATGCATAACAATATGAAAAAACACATAGCCCTGTAGATAGGGGTCAAAGACCGATGTGTCGGCACGCCGGGACCTTTTTGAAAGCTATATGCTATTTTTAGAGGTTCCCGGCGTTTTGGTCTTTAACCGCCATTTTCCGAACGGATTAGGCCACAAAGGCCATAAAATACATTTACAATAGAGTGTTAACATGGTATTATATAATTGTGATACTTTTAATTGATACAAGATATTTAACCTTTTAAAACAGGCATTTAATGAGGCTTTATAAATAATGTTAGAATAGGGGGGGATTTAATATTATCTTTTACCTAGTATAGTCGAATATTTAGGCTTTATAACTATAGGTATACAGTTATAGTATACACTATGACTAATATTTTAAACATATTAAGAGTAAACATAGTATA
>JAAZJW010000216.1 GCA_012800145.1 Clostridiales bacterium
AATAAATTTGTTTTTATTGTCCTGAACGAAATGAAGAATTTATAAACACAGAAGGGCAGTCTTTTTTGCGTTGTATTCTCCCAACAACATAAGAGGACTGTTCTTCTGTGTTTCATGTTTTTCCTATCGGTGATCATTTTGTGAATTCATGGCATCACCATTATCGTACTCATTATAATAATTATTATTATCTATTTCTTCATCTTCTTCATCTATTTCTCCGTCGTTTGTTGGCCAATCCGGGAAAAACCCGCCAAACCCATCTACTAAAGGGTCATAGTATTCTGTCGGCATTTCATAAACATAGTCTAACGGAGTTATACCACCATTTTCAGATGGGTGGTAGGGTATAGGCCTTTTTACAAAAACCCTGGACTCTGTTTGCCAAGGCGGGGTCAAATCCGTGGCCAATTTACCCGATGGTGCATGGATGTCTGCAAATACGTGGCAATCACATTCCTCCCTAGGTTCGGTGCCTTTTATAAATATTTCGGTTCTTACGGTGCTGCCTCTGGGGTCCAAGGCACAGGCCTCCGTAGGGAGCTTACCGGAAACAGTACATACATTGACCTTTACTATATCACTTGGCATTTCAAAATCCTTAGGGGCAAGGCCCTCGTGGACCCTTTTCATAACTTTACCCCACAGGGTTGCAGCAGCCCCGCTGCCTGAAGATAGGCTCACGGGCTGATCGGAACCGATCCATACGGAAGCCGAGTAATATGGTGTATAGCCTATAAACCAAGCATCTTTTTGTTCATCTGTTGTACCCGTTTTACCGGCTACGGGTATATTGCCAATGCCGGCTCTTCCCCCTGTGCCCCTGGGGGATGTAACCACCCCGCGAAGCATATCGGTCATAACATATGCTACCTGGGGCGTTATTACCCGATGTTGTTCGGGCTTATTCTCTAAAATAAGATTGTCATGTCTGTCATATACTGAAGTAAATGTGATCGGTTTAGTATATGTCCCGTTATTAGCTAATACATTAAAGGCAGCATCCATTTCTAGTGGGCTGACGCCTCTTGTCATACCACCCAGGGCAGTGGGTAGGGTTTCATCCGTATACCTTTTACCATTGACAATTAAGGGAGTTTCTCTGGTATAAACTGTGGTTATACCCATTTTTTTCATATAATCCAGCATGGTATTTATCGAGCTATTTTCATTTCCGGCCAGCATACTTCCCAGCTTAACAGCAACCAGGTTACTGGAACGTTCCAAGGCTTCGCGGAGTGTAATGAGTCCTCTGTATCCCCCGTTTAAATATAAATTTCTGGGCCAAGGCGTGTTCGGAGTAGATTTATTGAAATAACCGGGCACGTCATCAACTGTACTTGAAACAGTAAATCCACGATCAATTGCGGGAGTATAGACGGCTATCGGTTTAATAGATGAACCGGGTTGTCGGGGGCTCAAGGCCCTATTAAATATTTTTTGTCCCGAGGTCATACGTCCACCTATTATGGCTTTGATTTCACCGGTTCGATGATCACTTATTACCATGGCAGATTGTGGTTGTATTTGCCCTTTGTCATCTATTACGTTTTTTTGTTCATCTTCGGAAAAACCTTCCTTTTTCAAAAGGGTAGCCTTATCGGAGCTTTTTATTTTGGGGAAATTATCCGGGTTGGCATATTCTTCTTCTAATATTTTTTGGATTCCCGTATCTAATGTACTATTGATTTTAAGGCCACCGGAATAAAGCATATTATTGGCTTCATCGCCAGAATATCCCTGTTTTTCAAAGGCTCTTATAACGTCTCTTTTTACCAAGTCCCCAAAATATGAAGAAACCTCTCCTGCTGTTGAACGGTTGGGTTTTAAACTAGACTTGACGTCTTCTTGTAGTGCCTGGTTATATTGGGTGTTTGTAATATAACCTAGCCTTTTCATTGAATTGAGTACCAGTTTTTGTCTTTTAATTACGTATTCATCAATTTTATCGTTCATAACCAGGGTGTATACAGGGTCTGAGTCATCCAATATAATATGGTGCTTTTTAACGTCCATTTTTTCTAATGTTATAATTGGTGCATTTCTGGAAGGATATTTTGTGATACCCGCAATTAATGCCGATTCCGCAATAGTGAGATCCTTTGCATCCTTAGAAAAATATACCTGGGATGCAGCCTGTACTCCGTAGGCACTGCTTCCCAAATAAATTGTGTTTAAGTATGCTTCCAAAATCTGTTCTTTTGACAGTTGTTTATCCAACATTATTCCATAGTATGCGTCTTTTATTTTTCTCGTATATCTTTTATCGGCCCGATTTAGATATAAATTAATAGCCAATTGCTGATTGATTGTACTGGCACCTTGTTTGGAACCGGTGCGCAGGTTTGTCCAAAATGCGCCCAAAATACGTTTAATATCTATGCCCTTATGGGTCCAAAACCGTTCGTCCTCAATGGCAACAAAAGCGTCTTTCAGATGTTTGGGCATTTCAGTATAGTCTACTATGACCCTGAAACTATTGGATTGGATTTGTTCAATCACCTGGCCTTCGGAGTCCAAAATAAACGAACTTTGATCCAACATTTCATATATGTTTGAAGCATCAATGGGTTCCGTGGTTTTTACCACGCTCATGACTATGCCTAGAATAGCGCCGGCACCGATAAAACCGATCAGTATAATCACAATTAATAGTGTCCTAAGGACACTCACTTTTCTTTTCCTTTTATTTTTACTATTTTGTTTTTGGGAATTTTTTTCTGACATCATAAACACCTCCATAAATAGAGAAATCAGCAGGTCAAAGGAAAAATTTCTAAACCTATGATACCGTAATTTAAAACAATATTATAAATATAACATAAACGTATTAACATTACAATTATATCATAGTTTGTGTAAACTATACATTATGTTTTAACCCCATTAATACTATTAAAAATAGGGATATACAGTCAGGCACAATGGACATATATACACTGTATAATAATAAAAAGGGTGATTATATTTGGGTATTGTCAAGGTCAGGAAAAAAGGCAGTATAAAATTTAAAATTATATTGGCTATGGTTATGGCGACCTTGATTTTGGGTAGTTATATTATATATTTGGACAGAAAAATAGTGCCTTTGGTGCTGGCCATCGGAGAACTGAAGGCACAGGAAATGATTACAAGGGTTGTCAATGAATCCATACTTACAGTGTTAAAACGGGATCGGGATATAGGGTACCGAGACCTGATTTTTATAAAGGAGGATTCTGAAGGAAATATTGTTATGATGCAGGCTGATACATTTTTAATGAACAGGATAGCATCAGATGTCGCTTTGACTATTCAGGAACGCTTTGGACAAACTAAAAATGTTGCCGAACGAATACCTTTGGGCAATATTTTAGGAAGCCAACTTTTCGCGCAATGGGGACCAAAAATAAAATTGACTGTAACCCCGAAGGGTATGGTTGATGTAAATTTCGGGACAGAGTTTGAACACGCAGGCATAAACCAAACAAGGCACAGGGTGTATTTGATTGTCAATACTGAGGCTAAAATAATAGTACCGTTTAATTCAAGCAATATGCATGTGACAACATACCTTCCTGTGGCAGAAACAATCATTGTTGGCAAAATTCCCGAAAATTATATTTATGTGCCGTTTATTACCCTGAATTAAACCTCGCATCCAATTGTAGGTACATGTACAGGTATGTTATATTAGGGATAAGGAGAGCTGAAAAAAACGGGGAATCATAACAGGTTGTTTTATACAAAAGGAGAGAAATATATGGGAGCAGAAACTATGCAAGAAGAAAGACAAAAAGCAGTGTTGGTAGGGTTAAATAATACGAGAAGGGAGGAAGGCGTCGATATAGAGGCTTCTATGGATGAATTGAATGAGCTGGCCAAGGCTGCGGGAGCCGAAGTTTTAACCACAGTAACCCAAAACAGACCAAATGTTGATCCTGCCTACTTTATAGGCAAGGGGAAGGTGGACGAAATAAAGCGGTTATGTGAAACCTTTAATGTAAATATAGTTATATTTAATGATGAATTATCCGGTTCCCAAATAAGAAATCTGGAGGACGCTCTAGGTGTTAATGTTATTGACCGCACTGCTCTTATTTTGGATATTTTTGCTCAGAGAGCAAACACAAAGGAGGGTAAACTCCAGGTGGAGTTAGCACAGCTAAAATATAGGTTGTCGAGACTCATAGGGTTGGGCAAGCAGTTATCGCAGTTAGGTGCAGGAATAGGTACCAGGGGACCGGGTGAACAAAAATTGGAAACTGATCGCAGACATATACTAAAGAGAATTGACGACATACAGTACGAACTAAAAGAAGTCAGAAGAAATAGGAAGGTTCAAAGGGAAAGGAGAATCAAATCGGAGCTCCCTATTGTTGCTTTGGTAGGCTATACAAATGCAGGGAAATCTACCTTGATGAACTCCCTGCTAAAGATGAGCGAACAATATGATTGTGGAAGGGAGGTTTATGTGGAGGATGTGTTATTTGCCACATTGGATACATTCCTGCGCAAATTGTCCTTTCCCAATAAACTGGAATTTATATTAATAGATACTGTCGGGTTTGTGAGTAAACTCCCACATGCTCTGATAGATGCCTTTAAGGCTACCCTGGAAGAGGTAAGGTATGCGGATCTGCTTATACATGTTATAGATGCATCGAATGAGGAATACAGCCTGCAAAAAGAAACCACACTCAGTGTATTGCGTGAATTGGACGTTGAAAATAAAAACATAATAAACGTTTATAACAAAATTGATAGGGTACCGGACATAACATTGCTTCCCCGGGAGAATAATTCATTAGCTATCTCTGCAAAAACAGGAAGAAATTTAGATTTATTATTACAATATATAAAGAATCAGGTAGGTCCCCAAGTTGTTGAGGTTGACTTATTGATTCCTTATGATAAAGGCAATCTTATATCGAGTTTGCATGATAATGGTGTAGTAGTTGAACTGGAATATGCAGAAGAAGGGATCAGAGCAAAAGCAAACATTGAAAAAACATATTATCATAAATATGAGCCTTTTTTATACTTAACAAGCTAATGTAGGATAATTATGGGGGGAAATGAAAAAAATAATACAGGGGAATCTACATCCTGTCGGTTTTCTTATACCTATCGGATGTTATCGCCCTGCAAACACAGAATAAACATTCCTGGAAACAGTTGTAAAGTTGTATGATTTAATATATTATAATATATAAGATAAAAAGAAGGAGGATTAATCCGATGCTTTTTAGAAATTGTGCAGGTGGAGTTGTATTCTACGCAAACCAGGTGTTTATCCTTAAAAATGAGAAAAACGAATGGGTTTTGCCAAAAGGTATAATTCGTAACAAGGGCCTCTCGAGGGATGTAGCATTGGATCGGGTTAAAATTGAAGCCGGTATTGATGCCGAAATTCTTTCAACTGCGGGGGGAACCAGTTACGAATTTTATTCTGTCACAAGAAAACAGCCTGTATGTAATCAAATCACATGGTATATCATGAATGCGAAAACGAAAAAATTTGAAGTAAACAGAGGGTTGGGGTTTAAAGAAGGTGGTTTTTATACCATAGATAAAGCCCTGGAAATGATTACCTATAGTCAGGAGAAATCCTTAGTTAATTTATCTTACAAAAAATATAAAAAAATGATGAGACAAAAGGCTGCGGCGGCGATGGGGGCGACAGAGGTAGTAGTATAAATATTGTTAAATGATATATAGATATGGCAAAAAGGAGCGCGTTTTCATAGCTTCTTTTTGCTGTGTGTTGTATGATATATTGATTATATATGCAGTTCTGAAATTTAGCAAAAAGTATGCTTATTAAGGGTTGCGAGTATGTGTAATCCTTACAATTTGTTTCAATTCACTGAGAATTATAACCATGTTTGACAAATATAATTTGACTATTTTTTAATCAGATATTTGTGTTGTTTATCCGTCATAATACAAAAAAGGATTGGTAATGTATGTTAAAGGGATATAAAACCTTATTATCATATGGTAAGGATGAAATTATTATCGAAAAATCGAAATTTATAGGGCATGCTACTCCTGTTGAAAACGAGGGGGAGGCTGTGGCCTTTATAGAAAAAATAAAAACAGAGTATTGGAATGCCACACATAATGTCCCGGCATATATAGTCGGTAAAAATAACGAAATACAGCGCTATAGCGATGACAAAGAACCTTCGGGAACTGCAGGGGTTCCGGTATTGGAAGTAATTAAAAGGGAAGGCTTGAAAAACGTTGCGGTAGTTGTAACAAGATATTTTGGCGGAACCAAGCTCGGTACAGGTGGCTTGGTTAGAGCCTATACAAGGGGAGCCAAAATTGCCTTGGGAGCAGCTAAAATAATAACCAAAAAACTGCACAAACTTGTTACTATAACGATGGATTATACTGTATCCGGGAAGGTTCAAAATGAAATTTTACAGAATGGATACCTAATAAAGGAAGCAAAATACGACGATGCAGTTCATTTTTATGTATACGTAGAGGTAGACCTTTTTAAACATTTTAAAAACCAAATTACTGAATGGACAAGTGGTAAATATAATCTAAACCATATAAAAGAAGAATATCTATCCGAAATTGATGGGAAAATAGCTATATAAAATAGCCTACCCTTTTTTATTGGCTTTGGCACAAAACCCATGGATGCCCATGATCAATAAAAATATTCCAAAATATGTTCTTAACAGTTTAGAAGGGATAGCCAGAGCCAGTTTTGAACCTGCATAGGCACCGAAAATTCCGAAAAGTATAAGGGGAAAGCTGAGTCTCAATAATATATTTCTATTGCGAAAATGGGTAATCAGTGCAATTATTGCAATAGGTACGAATGAAACCAAATTGATACCTTGAACGGTTTGTTGTTTAAGGTCTGTCAAGAGTATTAAGCCGGGGATTAAAATGGTGCCACCACCTATTCCCATGCCTCCTATTGCACCAACTACTAATCCTAACAAAAAAAATAACATTAAAATATCATCCTTATGGCAGCGATAATCATAAAGAAACTGAATATTTTTCTGAGACAATCAGCTGAAATTTTGTTTAAAATATTGGATCCTATGTAACTTCCGACGATGCCGCCAATTGCTATTTTTAGCGTAATATTTATTGCGGTAAAACCATTTTTATAATAGATATAACCGCTTATCAGTGATAGAGGAAGGATTATAGATATTGCCGTGGCCTGGGCCTTGTGTTGATTAATTCCCAAAATAAAAGTAAGTGCTAAAACGAGAATTGTTCCACCGCCGCCGCCAAATAGTCCGTTAATAATGCCGGATATAAGTCCGATTATACCAATTTTAATCCAACATATAGGTTCAGACACCATATTTCTCCTAACAAATTTCCATATAAATTCGTGGGAGTGGACAATCCTGCCCACCCTGGGGATTATTCTGTCCAAATAAAGTAAAACTATGCTAAGCAACAGCTTTTTAAAACAAAAGGGGTGTATTGATGGATCAAAATATATACAATAAAATCGATAAAGTTGTGACATGGCTCAGAGAACAAGTATACAATGCGGGTGCAGAAGGTCTTGTGGTTGGAATTTCAGGAGGTGTAGACTCCGCGGTTGTTGCCTTCCTAATTAAAAAGGCTTTTCCTAACAACTCGTTGGGTGTGATACTGCCCATAAAAAGTTGTTCAAAAGATATAGAGGATGGAATTTTAAGTACAAAGGCTTGTAACATAGAGTATCTGAAAATTGACCTGGAAGAAGAACACAATAGTATTATGGAAAA
>JAAZJW010000217.1 GCA_012800145.1 Clostridiales bacterium
ATATTTTGAAAAGTTCTTGCAATACCTAACTTGGTTATTTCATAGGGTTTTAAATTTTTGATTTCCTTTTTCATAAAACATATTTTGCCTTCTGTCGGTGAATATATTCCAGTCAAAAGGTTAAAGAGAGTGGTCTTACCCGCTCCGTTAGGTCCTATAATACTAAGTACTTCCCCCTTGTTTATTCTTATATCCACAGAATTCAGGGCTG
Source organism: Clostridiales bacterium (assembly GCA_012800145.1). GTDB lineage: Bacteria > Bacillota > Clostridia > Peptostreptococcales > Natronincolaceae > JAAZJW01. Next base: position 212 of record JAAZJW010000217.1, read on the forward strand.
AGAGACCTCCAAAAACCATGCTTAGGTTATTACCCTCTAAAAGTTCCATCATGCCCCTCCTTTCTCAAGTATTTTTTTGCGTTTTTTATTTGAAAGGGATTGCTCACCAATTATCCCTTGAGGTTTCACAATCATCATAATAACAAGAAGCAAACCATAAAGAACCATGCGGTATTGAGCTACAACAGGAGATACCGAACGCAAAAGTTCCGGTAAAACCGTTATGATAGATGCACCGAGTATTGCACCATATGTGTTCCCCATACCGCCTAGAACTACCATACACAATATCTCTATTGATCTCATAAAACCAAAATCCTTAGGATTAATATATCTGAATAAAAAGGCATATAATCCGCCGGCCAATCCTGCATAAAAGGCACCGATAACAAAAGCTAAAATTTTAAATCGGGTTGTGTTAATACCCATTGATTCAGCCGCCAGTTCATCTTCGCGTATGGCGATAAAAGATTTTCCGACACGAGAATTTATTATTCGACCAAGAGAGAAAATAATCAAAATAAGTGCTACCGCCGCTACATAAACATTTGTAACTCTTGGTATGCCCCGAAGCCCCATAGGGCCTCCGGTAATTCTTAAATTAAGTAACACATTTTTTGTAATTTCTCCAAAGCCCAAGGTGGCTATAGCAAGATAATCGCCCCTAAGCCTCAGGGTTGGCACCCCTATAATAAAACCGAAAAAAGCAGCCACCGCAGCGCCCAGAACAATAGACAGCAAAAAGGGTGATTGCAGTTTTAATGTAAATAAGGTGGCAGCATATGCTCCTAAACCCATAAAGGTTGCATGGCCTAGGGAAAGCTGACCTGTATAACCTGTTACTAAATTAAGGCCTATCGCTAATATAGAGTTTATTATAATAACTGTCAATATCTGTGAATAATAGCTCAAACCATTTCACCTACACCTTCTCCTGAATCCTGCGGCTCAGAAGCCCTGTGGGCTTAATCAGTAAGATCAAAATCAAAACCGCAAAAGCAATAGCATCTTTATATCTTGATATATATACAGCTCCCAGCATTTCAATAAGACCGAGAAACAGACCGCCAACCATGGCGCCCGGGATACTCCCAATTCCGCCCAGAACGGCAGCCACAAATCCCTTTAAACCAGGAAAAAATCCCATCATGGGATCCGCTGAATCAAAATAAATACCTACGAGCACCCCGGCGGCACCACCTAACGCCGAACCAATGGCAAAGGTAAATGAAACTATCTGGTTTATCTTTATGCCCATTAGCTGTGCTGTTTCCTTGTCTTGGGCAGTGGCTCTCATGGCCTGACCAAGCCTGGTTTTTTGTATTAAAAAATGCAATCCAATCATAAGAACAACTGATACTAATAAGATTATAAGCTGTAATGAAGAAATTTGCAAATTACCCA
>JAAZJW010000218.1 GCA_012800145.1 Clostridiales bacterium
ATAAAGTAATATGAAAGGGAGCAAAATATGGGGAAACCGTACAAATTATTTGAAATATGTGGAAAAGATACTTGGGGGAATGATGGGTTTATCCATTTTTTATATGTAAATAAAGGGATTTATAAAAAAACATAGAAATATAATTTTGATATATTATATTAGCATGGGAAGTAGGTAAAAAAATGAATAGGAATATAAGAAGTTTAGAAAACATGCCACTAAATATTAAATTTTTATATGGCAAATTGCTGGGTGCTATGGTTCTTGCAGATGGTGATCATAACCAATTAAGGTTGGCGGAATTTTATAGAATTATAAATAATATCCGGTTACCTTCCAAGGAACGAATTCAATTATTGAATTCCATTGCTATAAAAAAAGTGGATTTTTCAGTAATGCGTGATGAAATAGATTTGGACAGATATCTGAATGAACAGGAAAGAAATATTTTCCGGTTTTCCCTAATGAAGGACCTGATTATTATAATGAAATCAGATTATATTGAAACAAGTAATGAAAAAGAGTTGCTGAAAGATATCCAAAATTATTTTCATGTTTCTGACGAACAACTCTCTCTTTTTAGGGGAGAATATGAATTGGATCGCCGTTTTTTTGATGATGCTACAAATGACCAAGAATTTAGGAATATAGTTATAAACATTGTGTCAACCGCTGCGGCACTGGGTATCCCTTTAGTTGTCCTAAATTATAGTGGAACCTTCAAGGGGTTAAGTACATTGGGAACGATTTCAGGACTCAGAGCTATGGGAAGGAAAAAAAGAACAGGCAAGAGTTCAATTTTAATGGGGTTGGCCACATCAATTTTGCTGGGGATCACAACATATAAAACAATGAAATATATCTTTAGTATCAAAAAAGACGGGAAAACTAAATTAGTCCAATTAATAAGAGAACATATAGAAGAATTACATGAAAGTACAAAAGATATCATATATAAAGACATCGAGTATTTTACTAACCGCGTAGCGGAAACTAAGGATGAGGGTGGCAAGGATTTAGACAATGCATTAAAAATAATAAGTATTCTAAAAAGGGCTGTAGCGACATTAGAAAACACAAAGGCGATAATCATATGATTTTGATAATATTATTTTATAACCTGTGTATTAGGGAGGAAACAGATGTTAAACGAAAAATTTATTGAAGACATAATCATGGTTGCATTATCGACGGGAGGGGATTTTGCAGAGGTATTTGTTGAAGACAGGTATAATACGGAAATCACCATGATAGGCGGTAAGGTGGAGAATAGTATCTCGGGCAGAGATTTCGGTGTTGGAATCAGGATTTTCAAAGGTCTCAACAGTGTGTATGCCTATACAAACCAACATAACAAAGACGCATTGATGGATATGGCTATTAAAACCGGCGGAGCAATGCAGGGAACAAAACGGGACATGGAATTGGATTTCGTAAAATACGATTATAGAAACATCAATCCCATAGAATGTTTGCCAAACAGTGTCGGCAAAAGCCAAAAAGTTGCTGTAATGAGGGAAGCATATGAAGCTGCTGACGGTTATAGTGATAGAATATCCCAGGTTATAGTAAGGTATCTGGATTACAATCAAAACATATTAGTTGCCAATTCGGAGGGGAAATTTGCAGAAGATGAGAGGATAAGGACAAGAATATCAATCCAGTCCATAGCGTCAAAAGATAATGAAATGCAGACCGGCCTATATAGCCCGGGAGCACATATGGGATTCGAATTTTACGATAAAATAGATGTCGGACAGTATGGAAGGGAGGCTTCCAGGATTGCGGTTACAATGTTGGGAGCGGAGCCATGCCCCAGTGGCAGATTCCCGGTGATAATAGATAACAAATTCGGGGGGGTTATATTCCATGAAGCCTGTGGTCATGGACTGGAAGCTACATCTGTAGCAAAAAAAAGTTCTGTTTTCGCAGATAAAATTGGGCAACAGGTGGCAACAGATATCGTTACCGCTATAGATGACGGTACAATTCCAAACGCCTGGGGATCTTCTAATATTGACGATGAGGGTGAGCCTACCCGAAAAAATATACTAATAGAAAACGGCATTTTAAAAGGTTATATGATAGATAAATTAAACGCTAGGAGGATGAAAATGGACACAACGGGTTCGGCACGGAGACAATCATATAAATTCGCACCCACATCCAGAATGACGAATACATATATAGCAGCAGGTGAATCCACCCCTGAGGAAATTATCTCAAACACGGAATGCGGCATTTATGCAAAATACATGGGTGGAGGCTCTGTTAATCCTGCCACCGGTGATTTTAATTTCGCCGTTATGGAAGGATATCTGGTCAAAAACGGCAGAGTGGATAAACCTGTAAGGGGAGCTACTTTGATAGGAAATGGTCCTGATATACTTTATAAAATCGATATGGTGGGTAACAATTTAGAATATGGACAGGGCATGTGCGGTTCTATCAGTGGTGCCATACCTACAAATGTAGGGCAACCGATGATCAGGGTGAGCGAAATTACTGTCGGTGGCAGGAGTGGGGGTAAATAGCATGGATGTAGATAGGTTAAAAGGACAGATTTTTGAACATGGCAAAAATGAAGGTTTTACAGATATGGAGATTTTTCATGAGAATAATAGTGGCTTCAGTTGCAAGGTTTTCAAGGGGGAAATAGACAATTATGTGGTATCAGAAGAGGGGGGAATATCCTTTAGGGGAGTCCATAACAAGCAGATGGGATATTCCTATACAGAAAAAATTGATGAAAGCGCTATAAAGGTTTTAGTTGAAATGGCAAAAGAAAATGCCGAAATAGTTGAAAATGAAGAGGAAGAAATCATATTCAAAGGTTCAAAGGAATATAAAAACATAAATTTATGTTCTAATGGTTTGGCGGGGATTCCCACAGATAAAAAACTTGATTTTATAAAAGAACTCGAGAGAAAAGCCTATTCCATAGATAATAGGGTTATAAACGTCAATGATTGTATATATAATGACTATGAAAATGAAAGAGGATTGTATAACACCAAAGGACTGGACAAGAATGAAAAATCGAATTTTGCACTTTCCTATATTTCGGTTATTGTCCGGGAGAATGATGAAATCCAGAATGCCCGCGCATTTAAAATTTGTCGGGATTTTAGGGATTTTAATACCGAATCCTTAGCAAAACGAGTAGTGGACAGGGCCTTGTCCTATTTAGGGGCAAAACCTGTAAAGAGTAAAACCTATACTATATTGCTCGAAAACATTGCAAGTGCGGATTTGTTAAAAACATTTTCGGGCATTTTTTCAGCCGACAACGTACAAAAAGGGCGTTCCCTGTTGAAAGGCAAGCTGGGGGAAGCAATTGGAAGCATGCCCCTTACTATTATAGACGACCCGTTTATGGATGGTGGGGTAGCAGGCCGTTCTTTTGACAGTGAGGGAGTTGCCAGTGAAAAAATGTCATTAGTTGAGGAGGGAATATTACAGGGTCTGCTTCATAATTTAAAAACAGCTAAAAAGGATGGCGTTGAATCCACAGGACACGGATATAAATCTTCTTATAAGGGAGCAATAACGGTTGCACCCTCGAATCTTTATATACAGCCCGGTCTGAATACATATGAAGACATGGTATCATCTATGGATGAAGGGCTAATTATTACGGAACTGCAAGGATTACATTCAGGGGCAAATACCGTTTCGGGAGATTTTTCGCTGGCTGCCAAGGGCTATTATGTTAAAAACGGGAAAATAGAAAATCCTGTCAACCAAATTACAATAGCCGGTAATTTTTATGAGGTACTGAAAAACATTGAAATTGTCGGGGAGGATCTGAAATTTGCAATGCCCGATATAACGTATGTAGGCTCACCTTCCCTAAAAATAAAAGATATATCTGTGGCTGGAGAATAGACATTAGGATGCAAAAAATAAGGTATGGCAAAATACAATTTGGGTGGAGTTTTATTCCACCCAAATTACATTTCTTTGCTTAGCAGTATTTATAGGTTTGAAATGTTTAAAAAACTATATAGTTTTTTAATGTTGCAACAGGACTACTGTTGCTGGTCTTGTTGTTGCTGCTGTTGTTGTTGGTCCATCCCCATTGATTGTTGCACATATTGTGGCTCTTCGCCCCCAACAAAGCCCAGACGGGTTTGCAATGCTTGTACCGCTCCCCCTATGTTTTTTGCAAGCTGGCTAAACATTTGTTGAGTCTGTTGATCTTTAGTATCCAATGAAAACGTTTCAAAATCTGACTGAAGACCTCTAGCAGCAGCTAAAGCCTGTTCCAATTTGTTATAGGTAGTCATAAATAACAGCCTCCTAAATTATGTTGTTTTAGTTATCATAAAATTTTGTCAGGTTAAGCTCTTTATTAGTATGTGAATATTTGTTTTTTTTATTACATTGTCAAAAATTAAAATTTGTTACAGTAAATGTTAAGTATAATATATGTTGCATCTGTGATATTTTAATCAGTTTTACATAACATAAGATAGTAATGGAAAAACAAAAAATCTTTCATAGTTTGCGGTTTTCTATAATCACAGACTGTCGGATAAGTTTTACTATTGATGCAAATTTAACTCCCGCTAGTAGAATTTACAACGTGTAAAAAAGTATAAACTACAAATAATATGGGTGTAGCAGTAGCTACTAATTTATTCAAAGTCCAAACTAGAAGGGAGATAAAATATTATGCCAAGCAGCAGTGGAGGATCAGGTGGATCAGGTAGAATAATTGTTCCGGAAGCTAGACATGCGATAAATGCTATGAAACTGGAAATTGCTAACGGATTTGGCTTAACTGATTATGATAAAATGGATAAAGGTAGTTTGACATCCAGACAAAACGGGTACGTTGGAGGTACCATCACAAGAACATTGGTTGAAATTGCACAAAGACAACTGGGCGAACAATCAGAACAACCATTGATGAGTGAAACTCCGGAAGAACAATTACACATGAGTGAAAAATCACAAAGTTTATCAACATCAATATCCGGACAACAATCACAAAATCTATAAATAGGCGAACCATTATAA
>JAAZJW010000219.1 GCA_012800145.1 Clostridiales bacterium
CACCTGCTGGTGGTTGAAAAGCCCCCAAATGTTTTATCACAGGGGGACAAAACAGGCGACCCCGATATGTTGGCTTTACTAAAAAAAGACATCAAACTACGATATAACAAACCCGGCAATGTTTATCTCGGGTTAATACATCGCCTGGATAGGCCTGTAGGAGGGGTCATGGTTTTTGCCAAAACCTCGAAGGCAGCATCCAGGTTATCCGATCAAATACGAAGGGGAAAGTTTATAAAGCAGTATATGGCAGTTATACATGGTAGGCCCCACAAAGATAAGGGTACCTTACTACACCATTTACTGAAAGACAACAAAACAAATACGGTGTTTGTCGTAAATGAGGGTACCAAAGGGGCTAAAAAGGCAATATTAGACTATGAGGTAGTTAATACTACAGGGGATTTTAGTTTAGTAAAAATAAATCTGCATACAGGTAGGCCCCATCAAATTCGTGTACAATTTTCTTCGATGGGGCATCCGTTATATGGGGACCAACGATATAACTTCAGGGAAGATAAGGCAAAAGACTGGATTGCGCTTTGGTCCCATAAAATTATCTGTGTCCATCCCACATTAAAAGAGGAGATGACATTCACCAGTTTACCTATCAAAAGAAAACCCTGGACTTGGTTTTAAGACGAGTAACCGGTAGCTTCGAGGGTAGTTATAATTGCCGAAATATTAAGGGTGTAGGTTTGCAGTATGCAAACTACACCTTAAATTTGTTATAATTATATATAGCTTGGAAAACATGGGGGCAAATATATGAAAGAACCACCTAAAAAAGAGCGGAACCTATTATTAATAAGGATATGTAGGGATCTATCTTATTAAACAGCGGGTTTGAATGCTAGGGAATGGATTCACGTTACGCTAATGGCGGTATTAATTGTTTCTTGGGATCTTGCCGGAAAGTTAATCAGGGATTCTGGAATCAAACATGATACCGTGGCCGACAAAACCGTTGAGGAAGGTGTGGTTACGCTGGAACGGGCTACGACTAAAAAATAATCAGATTAGCCTTGAAATATTTACCTGCCATGGTTGTTATATTCATAACTATATCTGTTATAATGTCAATAGGATATGTTATAATAAAAAATTCAACTAAATGAAAAATGTTGCCTTTTCCGGGTGGAATAATTGGGACTTTACAATATAATGTTAGGGGGACTCCCCTAAAATTTCAAAAGGGATTCCGGAAATCAAGTGAAAATACGGAATTGTGGACAAACAATTCAAGCATGATCCTACAAAGGAGTGAGTTCAATAAATAAAATAAAATTATATAATGAATTGATTAAGATAATTCCAAAAGATGCGGTTTTACTTGATGAACCCATGAAAAACCACACCTCCATTAAAATTGGTGGGTTGGCGGATATTATGGTAATGCCGGGCTCTGTAGAAGACATTCAATCGGTTATTGAAATTTGCAAAAAAAGTGATGTGCCATATTTCATTATGGGTAATGGAAGTAACCTTTTGGTGAGAGATAAAGGTATGAGGTGTGTGGTTATTAAGCTCGGGGATAGATTTGCAAATGTGACTACAGACGGAAATATTGTGATCGCACAAGCGGGTGTGTTATTATCGGTCTTATCTGAGAAAATAGCAATGGAAGGCTTAAAAGGTTTTGAATTTGCCAATGGTATACCCGGAACCTTGGGCGGGGCTGTAACTATGAATGCAGGTGCTTACGGAGGCGAGATGAAAGATATAGTAAAAGGTGTCAAGGTACTGGATGTTTGGGGCAAAACAAAAAGTCTTTTGTCAGAGGAACTGGAATTCGGATACCGCACAAGTGTGATTCAGGCTAGAAGTTATATAGTGTTGGAAGTTGAAATGGAATTTGAAAAGGGCAATTATGAGGAAATAGCTGCAATAACAAAAGAACTGGCGGAAAAGAGGACTGCAAAACAGCCCTTGGATTTGCCCAGTTGCGGGAGCGTATTCAAAAGGCCACCGGGACATTTTGCGGGAAAGCTAATAGAAGATAGCGGTCTTAAAGGGAAAAGAATAGGTGGGGCACAGGTATCAGAACTTCATTGTGGGTTTATTGTGAATATAGGTAATGCCACCGCAGGCGACGTTTTGGACCTGGTTAAACTGGTGCAAGAAACAGTTAAATGTAAATTTGGGATACAATTGGAAACCGAAGTTAAGATTATAGGTGAGGAATAAAATAATGTGGCGTCCACATATGAGGAGAGAGGGTAAAGATGAAATTTGTGATAATTACGGGATTGTCCGGAGCGGGGAAAAGCCAAGCTGTTAAATATATGGAAGATTTCGGCTTTTATTGTATAGACAATCTACCACCTACTTTAATTCCTAAATTTGCAGAACTGTGCCATCAATCACAAGGAACATTAGACAGAGTGGCATTAGTTATTGACATCCGTGGGGGGATGTTTTTTGATGATTTGTCCAGCAGCCTGGAGGATCTGGAGAAATTGGGCTATGGATATGAAATTTTATTTTTGGATGCCAGTGATGCAACTCTGATTAAACGCTTTAAGGAAACCAGGAGGACCCATCCGATGATGGCGGATGGCTCTATTAACGAGGGGATTGTCCGTGAAAGGGAAAGACTTAAACATTTGAAACAAAGAGCCACCAATATTATAGACACTACCAATCTTATACCATCTCAACTCAAAGATGAACTTAAAAACATTTATGTGGAGGGTAACAAATCCGACAATTTAATTATTTCGATTATATCATTCGGATTTAAACATGGAATACCTCTGGATGCAGATTTGGTTTTTGATGTCAGGTTTTTGCCAAATCCGTTTTATGTGGAGGAATTAAGGGATTTTACAGGGAATGATATCAGGGTTAGGGACTATGTTATGAATTCCCCTGTCAGTTTAGAGTTTTCAAGTAAATTAAATGATATGATAGGTTTTCTAATTCCTCATTATATAAAAGAGGGAAAAAACCGACTGGTTATTGCTATAGGCTGTACCGGGGGGAGACATAGATCCATAACCGTTGCTCATATGCTTTATAATTATCTTAAGGAAAAAGGATATAGAGTACTTATAAATAATAGGGACGTTAATCTGTATAAGGGAAGGAAAGGGCATGGGTAATGAAATTTATTTATTGGTTAGGACCCGGGCTCAAAATTAAAAGGTGGTTGGTAGCCGGGTTAATAGGGATATTTATGATATCTGTTTCTATATCTTATTATTTACTTAGATTTAATATAGTTAACAGCAATTTGACCGGTGTTCTACTAGGGCTGGCAGGATTGGGCTTATTTTTATTTTCTTTTAAACAAGGAATTATCTCAATTTTAGATTTTGTGTATTATCCCGCTACATTGACGGGAAAAAATGGCAACAACAGGTTAAACAAAAAGATATATGACAAAAAATTTTTATCGCGTGGGCCAAGAATAGTAGTCATAGGAGGGGGGACGGGCCTTTCCATATTGCTCAGAGGATTAAAGCTCTTCACCTCAAATATTACAGCCATTGTGACCGTTACGGACGACGGTGGGGGATCCGGCAAATTAAGGGAGGACTTGGGAATGTTACCGCCCGGGGACATAAGAAACTGTATACTCGCTCTGGCAGACGTGGAACCGATTATGGAACAACTCTTGCAACATAGGTTTAAAAATGGGGAATTGAAGGGACAGAGTTTCGGAAATTTGTTGATTGCTTCTATGAATGATATAAGCGGCAATTTTGAGGAAGCCATAAGAAAGATAAGTGATGTTTTAGCTGTAACGGGTAAGGTTTTACCTGTTACGCTCAAGGATGTAACCCTATATGCTGAACTTAAAAACGGGGAAATCATAAGAGGGGAATCTAATATACCCATAAAAAGCTTGGAATTAAACAGTCCTATAGAAAGTATATTTATTAAACCGAAGAATGCCAAGGCCATCAGTGAGGCAATAGATGCAATAGATAATGCGGATTTAGTGTTACTGGGACCCGGCAGTTTGTACACCAGTGTGATTCCTAATTTGCTTGTAGGAAATATAAAGGAAAGTCTAAACAGAACAAGGGCACTCAAGATTTATATTACTAATGTAATGACACAGCCGGGTGAAACAGATAATTATACTGTATATGAACATGTGGATGCGCTGTTGCGCCATTGGTCCAACGCTCCAATCGATTATGTTGTAGCGAACACCGGAAAAATCAGTGATGCCGTGGGCAAAAAGTACGGAACAGAGGGTGCGGAAGTTATAAGACTGACACAGGAAGACAGGGAAAAGTTGAGGGCCAAGGGCATCAAACTGATAACAGAGGATTTAATAGAAATAAAAGAAAACTATGTGAGGCACGATGCAGTCAAACTATCAAAAATTATTATTGATTTGGTATTACAATGGAAAGTTGCAAACGATAGAAACCGTATAATCGATTATTTTTATATAAAAGAGATTATGAAAAGATAATTGAACAATAGTTGAACGATTGTTAAACCATTGTTTGCAGTCTCGCAACCCTAATTTACTCCGTAGGAATATAGTCGGAGGTACCCGTGGTGAAACACAAATTTATTTGCTTCCTCTGGTCGCATAAATTTGGTTCTCGTTGCCTTTTTGTCCAACGAACCTTGTGAGTTGTTGACAAAACGGACAGCCGGCTGCGTTTGACCTACCATCGGTTTGCTGTTCCCTCTGGTCGCACAAACCGGGTTAGGTCATAAAAACCATTGTTAAAC
>JAAZJW010000220.1 GCA_012800145.1 Clostridiales bacterium
AGACTGTGTGAAAAATGTCATCCTGAGCGAAGCGAAGGATCTCAAATGGCCTAAAAACGAGATTCTTCGCTACACTCAGAAATTTGCACGTGTTACCCACACCACGATAAACGAAATCATTATTGTAAAATATAGATCCTTCGCGGGTCAAGCTAATCCTGTTCGTCTCAGGATGACAAAAATGTGGGGCTTTCATAGCAATGACAAAAAGCAGGAAAAATGCTTTTTCACACAGTCTGATGGTTCTCCCATGGTTTTATTAATTCTTATATGCCTCTATAAAATAGGTCTTTCCGTTTTGTATTGTTATTTTCCAGGAAGGTGAGGCCGTTCCGGAATCAATTTTTTTCCAATCTGATTTTATATAACTTGTAGGACTAAAGTAATAGCCTACCTCAATTTCTTTTATAAATACAGGTTTTTCATTTTCCTGTAGGATTGTATTCATAGCCCTCAGGAGTGCCTCTGTTGCGGAAATAACCTTTTTTCTTTGATGTTGGGTTTTTTCATATTCTAGCAACATAGCCTCCGCGGCGACTACCCCTCTATGGTTTACATATACATAAATATAACTTTCTCCTAAAAATTTGCCTTTATATATCTGGTTATAAATTAATTTATATACAGGTTTACTATCAATGTGTTCCTCTATCCCATAATAAATTTGGTCCAGTTCAACATCGTCCTTCATCAATTTATGTTGTTTTAAAAAATCATTGCCTGTTTTTACAACAGTTTTCTCATTTAAAATATAGCCCTGGCCTTCATTACCCATAGTTTTATTTTCATATATTAATTTTTTATTGCCCTCTATAATCAGCTTTCCGCCATCTGTTTCAAATATTTCCCTCTTCAAGCTGTCAAAATCGGGAGTCTCTATTTTTGTTTTATAATCCTTGCCCAAAAACATTTTGGCCATTTTTTCGGAATCAAAATTTTTGTATCTTACCATCAACATTGGTAATGAAATTGTTTCTTTTGGAATGTGAATATCCAGGTTTATACCGTTGTCGTTTAAATATTGTTCTACCTCTCCCTGATACCCACTGTTTATAATTTGAGCTTCGTGTTGTTTAGATGTTTCATTTCGTATATTATAAATTAAAAAAATGTTCGTAAGGATAAAAGCGGCGATCAGTAAACTTTTTGCCTTAGACCAATCCATAGCTTTCCACCATCCGTTAATTCGGCATAAATCTGCCAATAAGCTCCCCGGTGTAGCCGTCAAAATAATAGATGTAATCTTTAATCTTCATTCTCCAACCGGGTCTTAAAAGTTGAATCCTCTGCCTTTCCACCGTATCAAAATATACCAACCTTACTTCTTCTATATCCTTGAGTATCTGCAAAATTTTTTCTTCATCGCGTTTTTCTTTTTTAGGTTGGTTTTTACTATCGGAATATAGTGACCTAAGGTGCCCGATGTTTTTTTCGATTATGCCGGGAAAGTATAAAATTTTCTGTTCCAAATCCACCCCTTGCATGTTCATGGCCCTGCGGACTAAGTTATGGCATGTTTTTACCTTATTGCCATAGACCTCTATTTTCAGGGGGCTTTCTATTTTACTTCTGTCGAATTCTACAGGGAGTCCTCCTATACGGTACCCAAATGAGAATCTATACCCTTTATTTTGGCCATCTGTGATAGACTGAACCTGTTTTAAATATGTACCTTCAGGGAACCCACCATTTTCGCAAACAAAACCCACGGCCGCATCTAGTGAAACCAGGACATTTGTGCCTGACTTACTACCAATCTCTTCTTTATATTCTAAAATACCTTCCTTGTTTATACGAACACTTTTTTCCCCATAGCCATAAATATAGACTACGGCACCGCTGGTTTCCTTGATTGTCTTTACAAAGTCGAAACCTTCACCGAAAAAACTCTTTACATATTCCCTGAGCATTGTTTCGTCTTTGATATCAATTTCACTTTCCACAAAAATTTGCTTGGCGGTTAGAGCGTAGTTGATGGGTATAATGGTGTAGTTTTCATCTATGTCGTCAAAAAGAGAAGATACAGGATGGTATTTGGTAAACTCTTTGCCTTCCAGTTCATCTATAAATCCAACCAGAGAAGTGTTTTTGTCGTAGCTATGAAGCCTAACTTCATATATATCGTCTTCTTTGTCCCCAACAATGTATACAGTTCCTTGATTAAAGACAGGTATTAATATTTTCCTTGTTTCCTTTATATTTTTAGTAATTTTGTTATCCGAAGAATCAAAAAT
>JAAZJW010000221.1 GCA_012800145.1 Clostridiales bacterium
GTATGCCCAGAGCCGTTTTGGCCGCATTGGCAGGGGCTTCCTTGGCTGTGAGCGGCGCCGCATTCCAGGGTTTGTTTCATAACCCTCTTGTGAATTCCGGGATGTTGGGGGTCAGCTCCGGAGCAGGTTTTGGTGCGGCCTTGGCCATACTCCTGTTTAACAATTTCTCGTATTATATATATTTTTTTGCGCTGCTGTTTGGCGGATTGGCGGTACTGCTCAGCTATACCATAGGTCGTATTTACAAAACAACTCCGACAATTATGTTGGTACTGGGCGGAGTTATAGTATCTTCTATGTTTTCCGCCCTTGTCTCCTTTATTAAATATGTGGCCGACCCTTATAATAAATTGCCTGCCATTACATTTTGGCTGATGGGAAGCTTTGCCTCCGTAGGTCGAAGAGATATTTTCATAGGTGTTCCGCCTATGGTTTTGGGCATAGTGGGTTTAATATTAATTCGTTGGAGAATAAACGTACTTTCTATGGGGGACCGGGAGGCTCATACTTTGGGGATCAATACCAACATGGAAAAATTAATAGCCATCGGGTTTGCTACTCTGTCTACGGCAGGGGCGGTCTGTGTAGGCGGCACAATAGGTTGGATTGGCTTGATTATTCCTCATATCGGGCGGATGATTGTAGGAAATGACAACAAGGCGCTGATACCGATCAGCTGTGCTCTAGGGGCTTCTTTTCTTGTGATTATTGACGATATAGCCAGAACACTGACCGGCGGTGAAATTCCTATAGGTATATTAACATCACTTGTAGGAGGGCCTTTTTTCGTATATCTGTTAAAAAAGACTAAGGGACGAGGTTGGTAATATGCAAAATCATATTGTACAAGTAAAAAATGCTTCCTTTAGTTATGGTGAAAAAAGGATTTTCTCCGATATAAGCTTTTTTGTAAAATCCAAGGAGGTACTATGTATTATAGGGCCCAACGGCTGCGGGAAAACCACTCTGTTAGATTGTATTCTGGGTGTGTTAAAACTGGAGCAGGGGGAAGTGTTGATAGGGCAGAAAAATTTGGATAATATAAAACCTAATCAGTTGGCGGAAAAAGTGGCATATGTTCCCCAGGTTCATCGGAGGACATTCCCATATACTGTCAGGGATATTGTGTTGATGGGCAGGGCGTACAAAACTAACATTTTTTCCTCTCCCGATGAGGGAGATATGGAAATTACAAATGAGGCAATGGAAAAGGTAGGTATTTTGCATCTTGCCGACAGACCTTACACCCAGATAAGTGGCGGTCAGTGTCAGTTGGTAATGGTAGCCAGAGCTCTGGCACAACAACCCCGTGTAATTATAATGGATGAACCGACTTCACATTTGGATTTTAAAAATGAGCTGATGGTGCTGGAAACTGTGGCGGATTTAGTAAAACAAAATAATATTTCAGTCATCATGGCTACCCATTTTCCCAATCACGCTTATTATTTTGAAACCAACGGTATCCTAACAACTCTGGCTCTTATGAACAATGAGAGATTTGAGGAAATCGGCAGTCCCGGGGAAATATTAAATGAAAATAATATAAAGAAGATATACGGCGTTAATTCCAAGGTTTTAAATTGTAACATAGATAAAACTACCTTTATAAGGCAGATTGTTCCTTTATCTATTGTTAAAGAGGCACAATAAAATGGGGGGTATATTCGGTGCGGAAATTTACGAAAAATACAAAATGTCTAAGTGTTATTGCTATTTTATTGATACTGTTGTTACTTCAGGGCTGTGTTGGCAGAAAAGCAGGCAAACCTGTTGTAGACCCGGATGATGGTTCCCAACAGCATATAACTGTAACAGATTATTTTGGCAGGGAAGTGACTATTTCAAAACCTGTAAACAGAATCGCCTGCGGATATGCCTATACAGGCCATGTAGTTACTATGCTGGGGAGGGCCAATGACATAGTTGCGGTTGTGAACGGATTGCAAAGGGATAAAGTTTTAACTGCCAAATATCCTCATATAAAAGACTTACCTGTTCCTTTCAGTTCGGGGGCGGTAAATATGGAGGAATTACTTTTGACGAAGCCTGACCTTGTATTCCTCAGGGAGACAGCGGCATTGAATGAGAGTGTAGTTGCCAAGCTGGACCAACTCAATATTCCGTATATTGTCATTGAATTTTCTTCGATAGAGGAGCAGTTAGAAAGTATATCTACAATAGGTAAGGCTATAGGTGTCGAAGAAAAAGCAAATAAATATATAGATTATTACAAAAAGGTTATGGAAGATACAGAAAAGGTTTCATCCTTGATACCTGAAGATGAAAGGATTACATTGTACCATTCAGTCAATGAGGCGGTCAGAACAGATGTTGAAAACAGCCTTGCTGCCGACTGGATTAAATTAACTGCGGGCATAAATGTATCTATAGGGGATGAGTTAAAAACGTCGGGTGAAAAATCATTTGCCACACTGGAACAGATTTATCTTTGGGACCCGGACATAATAATCGCCAATGAATCGGGGGTTCCCGACTATATGCTGAGCAACGAACAATGGGCAGGTTTGAGGGCGGTCAAGGAAAAAAGGGTCTATCAAATACCCAACGGAGTTTCGCGGTGGGGTCACCCGGGTTCGTTGGAAACACCACTTGCCATATTGTGGACTTCTAAACTTTTATATCCTCAATATTTTGAGCATGTAGACCTTGAGGAAGAAACGAAAAAATATTATGAAGATTTTTTTGATATTATCCTGGATGATGAGGAAGTGGGGGAAATATTGAAAGGCGAAGGGATGAGAGAACCCAAAACTAACAAATAACTTGGAGGATTGCATTATGCAAACATTTGTA
>JAAZJW010000222.1 GCA_012800145.1 Clostridiales bacterium
CCACGAACAAAGCGATTATTAAGTTCAACAGGAATAAATCGACAAAGTATTTTTGTTGAGGATAGAGACTATTCAAGGTATATATGTTTATGGTAACCTAAAAGTACAACAAATGGCAACCAAAAATACAAAAAGTAATTGCCTTTGAATTATATGTTTATTGCTTGATGGGAAATCATCTTCATTTATTAATTAAAGAAGGAAATGAGAAAATCGGAAACACCATGAGACGAATAGGGGTAAGTTAGAGACAGTTATCAAGGCTTACCGGCTTCACCATTCACAGGATCTATAAAGTGAAGGTTTAAAAAAGGGCTCAAACAGGATAACCGTCCCCGTGTTTGTGTTCAATCTTTTTTAAGACTTCCTGCTACTGCTCCGGTGTAAACTTGTGCTCATCGGATAATTTGACCGAATACAATGATTCTAATCCTATTTTAATCCTTTCCATGCTAGCGATTTCTTCTTAAGGCAAGATTTTTACATGCTCAGTGGATGCTACTTTAATTATTTCTGCAATTAAATTGCCATCATTATTAAAAGAAAGTTGTAATTGTTTTGCGGTTGACTTGCCGTTTGTAAAATGCACTTCAATTGTTATACTATCCGATGGTAAATCTGCAAAATTAAGAGTTCCATCTTCAGATGCCATATCTATTGCATACCATGGAACCCAATTGACATCAAAGGATTCTGCACCAAACTCTTCATGGTAATTTGTAATTATCTCTTTCCCCCTTTGCATAATGGAATCAATGTTTCCTATCACTTGTATAGTAGGACCATGCTTTTCCTCATCTTGTTCCAATCGCCCCATTTGTTTGGCCGCATTTAAATCAAAACACCTTAATTCACCCATGTTAGAGGTGTATTTTACGTAGGATATATTGTCCCCCCTTACGGAAATAGTGCCATGTTCAAAACCTACATCGTATTTATATGTTTTTTTGCCTGTTTCATCTTGGTAAAAGTGCTGTTTACCCCGTGATATTTTCCCAAAAGGTAGAGTTACCTTTATATTTTCCTGTATTTCGACATATTGGTCACCATTATCTACAGCAAAGGCCACCAAATTGAATCCGGGTTTATTTAGATTGCTGGTCATAAATATCCCACCCACTAAAAGGCATATAGCAGCTGCTACTGCAACAAATACTTTCTGAATACCCGATGACTTTTTAGTCCGAACATTCCTAAGTCTTTCTATGGTGTTTTCAACTAGACCTATATCCGGTGTAAATGAATCAAAATCCTCTTTATACTTTTTTCTAATCATAATAATATTCCCCTTTCAATTTTAATTTTAAAAGCTGTCTTGCACGATATAACTGGGTTTTTATTGTGGATTCCTTCCGATTTAGGATTTCACTGATCTTCCTTACAGAATAATCTTCGTAATAGAACAAATGCACAACAATGCGGTATTTTTCCGGTAAGTCCATCACGGCAAAGTAAACCTCGCTTTTATCATCCCAAAAGATATCAATGTTGTTTTCCCCGGAACTTTCTATGGGGTTTTCTGTTAGAG
>JAAZJW010000223.1 GCA_012800145.1 Clostridiales bacterium
GTCCTGCCCACGTATTTACTTTTAAAAAGCCCTTCTACGTACGGAATCCCCAGTTCTTCAGAATAGCCCAATGCTACGGGTATTGAAGAATCGGGTACAGCCGTTACTATATCCGCCTCGGCAGGATGTTCCCTGGCCAAAATTATTCCCGCATTTTTCCGCGCTTCGTATACATTGGCGCCGTCTATTGTACTGTCGGGTCTTGCAAAATATACATATTCAAATATACAGGACGCCCTCTTCTCTTTCCTTCTATAGTGATTCGAATTTATTCCTTCTTTTGTAATAACTAAAATTTCCCCCGGTTCCAGGTCCCTGACAAAATCGGCACCCACAGCCTGTATGGCACAGCTTTCCGATGCCAGCACATAGCCGTTTTCCAATTTCCCCAGACACAGAGGCCTCAATGCATGGGGATCCCTGACCCCGACTAATTCGTTTTCCGTCATTATCACCAGGGAATATGCACCTTCGATCAGGTCCATTGTTTTTCGTATGGAATTCAGGATACTGCCGTTTTTATGTTTGGCAAGCAACCTGGCAATCACTTCACTATCCACTGAACTTGCAAAAACTTCTCCCTTTTCTTCTAACTCTTCTCTCAACTCCTGTGCATTTGTTATGTTGCCGTTATGTGCCATGGAAATACTCTTCCCACCTGTCTGAATCACAAAGGGCTGAGCATTTTCCACCTTATTTCCTCCGATAGTTCTCCCGCATCTTACATGACCTATGCTTATATGACCCACCAGTTGTTCCAGTATTTCTTCATCGAACACTTCAAGCACCAGGCCTCTATCTTTTAAATGATAACTTCTGTTCCCGTCATTACTTGCAATTCCCGCACTTTCCTGTCCCCTGTGCTGTAGGGCATATAATCCGTAAAAAAGCAGGGAGGAACTGTTGTTGCCGGCAGAGTCAAATATGCCGATTATTCCACATTCCTCATTCAATTTATCTTTTTCTATCTTGTTAAAAGTCGGAAGGCTTCTCTCCATACTCTGTTCATCCCCTTTATCGAAAGATTGATTATTTCCTTCCCGTTTATATCAATTCTGAAATTTTCGTCTTTAACAGATCCCAGTATTGTATTGGGTATCCTATTTTCAACCATAAGACCTTTTACAGTGTCCAGGTCTTCCGATTTCACAGTTATAATGAATCTTGATTGGGTTTCCCCGAATAATATAGTATCACTTCTGAGCTCGGTATCCAACTCAATTTCTATCCCAAGCCCGTCTTGCATTGCGCATTCCGCCAAGGCCACGGCCAAACCGCCTTCTGCCACATCATGGGCGGACTGCAAGAAACCCTTTTCGTTTGCATCTGATATAAATTTGTGCAACTTTCTCTCCAGTGCAAAATTAATGTTTGAAACCTTTCCCTTTTCCAATCCGTGGAGTTCCGCAATATATTCACTTGCGCCCAATTCATCCTTAGTTTCACCAAGGAGTATTATTATATCTCCCTTTTGTTTAAAACCCAAGGAAATTCTTTTGTCTATATTTTCTATTAAACCTATCATCCCGATGATGGGTGTAGGATAAATATCCCTTTCTTCATTGCCGTTGTAAAGACTGACGTTCCCGCTGATAACGGGGGTGTCCAGCTCCCTACAGGCTTCGCTTATACCCAGTACGCATTCCCTCATCTTCCAAAAACCTTCCAAGGTATCGGGAACACCGAAATTAAGCCCATCTGTTATTACCAACGGTTGTGCGCCGCTGCACACAAGATTTCTTGCCGCTTCGGTTACGGCTATTTTGCTCCCCACCCTGGGATTTAGATAGCAATAGCGACTATTGCAATCCGTTGTCAGTGCAATACCTTTGTTTGTGCCTTTTATTTGCAGTACGGAACTATCAGATCCGTCTTTGATTTCTATATATTCCGTATCTTCTTTATCGAATTGTCTGTATATCCATTCTCTGTTTGCTATATTTGGAGAGGCCAGTAACCTGAGAAGTGCCTCATTATAATCCTCGGGTTCGGGTATATCTTCCACATCCAAAACCCTTTTTTCTTCTATATATTGTGGCTGTTCATAATCGGTATCATATTCGGGAGCACCTGAAGAATCCAAACTCTCCGAAGGGATTTCGGCCACAATCGTATCTCCTTCTTTAACAGTCAGCATTCCGTCATCTGTTACCTTACCGATAACCATAGAATGCAGACCCCATTTTTGTACTATTTCATTTACCTGATCTTCTCTGCCCTTTTCAACTATTAAAAGCATTCTTTCCTGGGATTCCGATAGCATAACTTCTATAGGGTTCATTCCATCTACTTTTCTTGGGACCCTAAGCACATCTATTTCCATTCCGCCTTCACCCCGGGTGGCTGTTTCACTACAAGCTGAGGTAAGCCCGGCGGCCCCCAAATCCTGAAGGCCCACCACGGAACCTGTTTTTAACAATTCCAGACATGCCTCCATTACCCGTTTTCCCAATTCGGGGTCCCCAACAGGGCATACGCCTTCACTATCTTCTTCCAATGTTGCAGAGGAAAAACTGGCACCGCCTATTCCGTCCATGCCCGTTGCCGAGCCTATATACATAACGGAATTGCCTACACCTGAGGCATTTGCACGGTGGATTTTATCATGTTCCACCAGTCCGAGACACATGGCGTTTACAAGAGGATTTCCTTCGTATGTGTGATTAAAATAAATTTCTCCGCCCACAGTAGGTACTTCCAAGGCCTTTGTGTAGTCGGCCATTCCTTTTACCGCACCTTTCAAAAGGACCTTGGTATTGTCACTTTCTTTTATGTTGCCAAAGCGCAGGGAATTAAGAAATGCTATAGGCCTCGCACCCATTGCAAATATATCCCTGAGGATTCCGCCTACTCCCGTTGCGGCACCTTGATAGGGGTTCACGGCTGTCGGTGAATTGTGACTCTCTATTTTCATCGCAATCGCCATATTATCGCCGATATCCACTATACCCGCATTTTCGCCGGGGCCTTGCAGGACCCTTTTGCCGGAGGTGGGGAAATGTCTGAATAAAATTCTAGAATGTTTGTAGCTGCAGTGCTCTGACCACATTGCACCGTACATGTTCAGTTCCAGGTCATTGGGTTCCCTGCCCAAAGTCTTTATTATTTTCTGATATTCTATTTTCTTAAGCCCCACGGCTTTGTATCTATTTGACATGTA
>JAAZJW010000224.1 GCA_012800145.1 Clostridiales bacterium
GATACGGCATTTCATCAAACAATGCCTCCGGAAGCGTATATATATGCACTACCTTATGAATTATATGAAAAACATGGTGTCAGGAGATATGGATTCCATGGTACATCCCATATGTACGTAGCACGAAGAGCAGCCGAAATACTTGAAAAACCGATTGAAGATTTAAAAATTATTACTTGTCATATAGGCAACGGTGCCAGTATAACCGCCGTAGATGGAGGCAAGTCCGTAGACACAAGTATGGGACTCACTCCGTTAGAAGGTTTGGTAATGGGTACGAGATGCGGAGATATAGATCCTGCCATCGTTCCATTTGTGGGGCAAAGGGAAAATCTATCACTGCAGGAAATTGATAATTTGATGAATAAAAAATCCGGGCTCCTCGGAGTATCGGGGATAAGTAATGACCTAAGAGATATACTTGAAGCTGCCGAGGAAGGCAATTACAGAGCACGGCTGGCGCTGGATCTATATAATCGAAGGATTAAAAGATATATAGCTGTTTATGCTGCTATGATGGGCGGTTTGGACGTCATAGTATTTACAGCCGGTGTAGGAGAAAATTCTATAGACACCCGTAAAGAATCTTGCAGCGGTTTGGAATTCTTAGGAATAAAGATTGATGACGAGAAAAATAATACAAGAGGAAAAGAAGCGATAATATCCTCAGATGATTCCAAGGTTACAGTAATGGTAGTGCCTACAAACGAGGAGCTTGCCATTGCGAGGGATACTAAAGAAATAGTGGAAAATCAATAAATTTTAATAAATATGTAAATACTAAGAGGTAGGCGTGCCTACCTTTTAATATTTTTGTGCAAAACATAGGAAATAGTCATAGGCACGTTCTATCTATTTTTCTTATGACAACTTAGTACCGTGGAGTAAAATACTTGACAAATAAAAAAATCATTTATATAATCTATCTTAGCAATTTACTCGAGGTGATAGTTATGAAACTTGACATCGATAGCATAAGAAAAGGGGACAAGAACACTCTGAATCTGGACTTTGCCCTTGCTCTTGACGTTGTTGACTTTTATGGTGATAAGATATATATAGTATCGCCTGTCGATGTTAAAGGTAAACTACATGTAATCGATTGTAGGCTATATATAACTCTGGAGATAACAACAGACATGCAAGCAAATTGCAACAGGTGTCTCGAGCCGTTTATATATCATTTTAATTCGAGCATTAATGCAGAAATTATTCATGAAAATTTGTTTGAACATGAGGAAGATGATCAGGTAGACGACGATATAATTTATTATAAAGATAACGTGGTTGATTTGGCGGAGTTGATAAAGGAGCATATTATAATGAATATTCCTATTAAACTCGTGTGCGATGAAGCATGTCAGGGTCTCTGTCCAAGATGCGGCAAAAGGCTGGAAAATGGTTCATGTGATTGTGACCATGTGAAGTTTCATGATGACGATATAGATCCCAGATTGGCCAAACTCAAGGAGCTTTTATAACATGGATAAGGGGGTGTTGATATGGCAGTACCGAAACGTAAAACAGGAAAATCCAAAAGGAATATGAGAAGGGCTTCCAATTCGAAATATACCGCTCCGGGCTTTGTAGAATGCCCACAGTGTCACGAACCGAAGTTACCTCATAGGGTATGTCCCGAATGTGGGCATTATAAAAACAGGGAGGTTATTTCCAAATAATTATTATACAGGCATGTGGGAAAAATAATGGTACACAATTGATAAAGAATAATGGAAAACATGTTGATAAAAAATAATAGTGAACACATTTATAAAAATAATAGTGCATGCATGAATAGGTACAATGCATTATTATTTTTTGTTTTTTCCATACATTTTGGAATGATGTAAAGGCACATCCTACCCATTTTTATACGGATTTGGCGTTTTTAAATTATCAAATTAATTATCAAATTAATGTTGACAAAAATAGTAGGATATACTATAATTATCGGGGAATCCCTATCATTTTACTTGGAATTAAAGGAGGGGAGAAATGAAACTTTCTACCAGAGGAAGATATGGTTTGAAAGCCATGTTTGATTTGGCGGTACATGATGGAGAAGGGCCTGTTCCTCTTAGGAGCATTGCCGAAAGGCAAAAAGTTTCCGATCATTATCTAGAACAGTTGATTGCCGAACTCAGAAAGACGGGGCTGGTGAAAAGCGTAAGGGGAGCGCAAGGCGGTTACATGCTGGCACATAAACCGTCTGAAATAACGGTAGGGGATATTATTAGGGTTTTAGAAGGTCCTTTGGGCCCTTCCGATTGTGTTTTAGAGAATAAACCCATACTATGCAATAATGCCGACCACTGCATAACCAAAATGGTGTGGGAAAAAATACAAGTAAGTATTAGCAATGTTATTGATTCTATCACTTTGCAAGATATGCTGGATGAGCACAAAAAAAAGGTTTGATTTTTTGGTTTATATACCTTGGATATACAAATATACACTATAGGGAGAGGATCAGATGTGTACACAATTTTACTTTGATTATGCTGCAACTACGCCCGTGAAAAAAGAAGTATTGGAAGAGATGCTACCGTTTTTCAGTATTAATTTTGGTAATCCATCAAGTATTTATAATATAGGCAGGCAAAGTAGGGATGCACTGGATGTTGCCAGGGACAGGGTCTCGAAAACATTAAATTCTAAATCAGAGGAAATTTTTTTTACAGGTGGAGGATCTGAATCCGATAATTGGGCCATAAAGGGAGTTGCATTTGCAAACAAAGATAAAGGCAATCATATTATAACTTCTAAAATTGAACATCATGCGGTATTAAATACATGCGAATACTTAGAAAAGAAAGGTTTTGAGATAACCTATTTGGACGTTGATAAATATGGTTTGGTAAGTGTGGACGATTTAAAAGGTGCTATTAGAGATGATACCATTCTGGTCAGTATTATGTATGCCAATAATGAAATCGGCACAATGCAGCCAATTAAAGAACTTGCACAAATAGCAAGGGAAAAGGAGATTATATTTCATACTGATGCGGTGCAGGCTTACGGGAATGAAATAATCGATGTAAAAGACCTGGGTGTGGATTTATTATCTATTTCCGCTCATAAAATATACGGGCCCAAGGGCGTGGGTGCGTTATATATAAAAAAGGGCACAAAAATCCATCAATTAATACACGGAGGAGCCCAAGAAAAAAAGAGGAGAGCGGGTACTGAAAATATGCCGGGGATTGTGGGACTTGGTAAGGCGGCAGAAATGGCATATGAAAATATAGAGGAACA
>JAAZJW010000225.1 GCA_012800145.1 Clostridiales bacterium
TATGTGATTTTAGCATTAGCAGGTTCAGATGAAGAATCAGATGCTTTTGCATTTAAGATTGTATACGATGACGAAAATAGTGATGAATTTTCACTTATTTCTATCGAAGATGACGAGGAATATAACGATGTGCTAGTTACGTATGAAACGTTAATGGAACAGGAAATGTAGTTTTGAATTTATTCAAAGAATACATCGTAAAAGGTTACATTAAACAAAAGCAGCCTCGCTGCTTTTTTGTTATGTTTATCATTTACCATTATGTAACTGACTGTATAAGTTCCAAACCCAACCGAGAGCTCTGTATTTTCAATTTTTCAATAGGGTTGACAATCCCACAATCTTTTATTATACTATTATTTGATAAACATTATTATTTGAGAAATGAGGGTGGGAAAATGGAAAACCTGGCTGATTCGTTAAAGGAAAAACTAAAGAGTAAAGGGTATAAATTAACCCCTCAGCGGAGAGCCATAATGGATACCATTATTGAGAATCAAGGTAAACATTTAAACACCGAAGAGATTTATAGTATTGTAAAAGAGAAATGTCCGGAAATCGGGTTGGCAACCGTATATAGAACATTACAACTGCTGGATGATATGTCGATGATTTCTAAATTGAACATAGATGACGGGTGCATGAGGTATGAATTAAACACCAACGAAAATGACCATCAGCATCACCATCTGATTTGTGAAGTATGTAATGCTATAATAGAGGTGGAGCTCGATTTGTTGGGATACCTGGAAAAAGAAATAGAAAAGAAATACGACTTTGTTATAAAGGATCGTAAGGTTAAATTTTTTGGTGTCTGTTCTAAATGCCAATAGTCTTGTAGAATTTCTACAGGGCTCTTCTACATATCTCGTCTGTATATGATATATAATTTTTAGTATTTAGGAAAAAATATATAAATATGGTAAAAGGACGTTTTTTTATTTTTGCTTAATATACAGATTCTATGTCGGATATACATGAAAAAGTATGTTGGATTTAATAGGTGCGAACTATTAATATATATTAGTATTGGAACAAATGAACGATGGAATAACAATGCAAAAGGAGAGATAATATTGTCTAAAGGAGCAACAAAATTTAAGATCATACCCCTGGGAGGATTAAGTGAAATCGGGAGAAACATGACTGCATTTGAATATAATGACGAAATATTGATAATTGACTGTGGTCTAAGTTTCCCGGAGGATGATATGTTGGGGATCGATATAGTTATTCCGGATATAACGTATCTGATCAAAAATAAGGAAAAGATAAAAGGGATAGTCCTGACCCACGGACATGAGGATCATATCGGTGCGCTTCCCTATGTCCTCAGAAAACTGGATGTGCCTGTATATGGTACCAGGTTGACATTGGGATTAGTGGAGATTAAGCTCAGGGAACACAGGCTTGATAAGGTACATCTACAAAGGGTGGAAGTCGGCCAAACAATTAAACTTGGTGAATTTACCGTAGAGTTTATTCGTATGAGTCACAGTATACCGGATTCCTGTTCTATAGCCATACACACCCCATTGGGTATAATCTTTCATACCGGGGATTTTAAAATAGACTTTACACCTATTGATGGCCAGTTAACTGATTTGCATCGAATAGCGGAACTGGGGCAAGAGGGTGTTTTGGTAATGATGGCGGACAGCACAAATGTGGAAAGACCGGGTGCGACAATGTCCGAAAGCAGTGTGGGCGAAACATTTGAAAGCATTTTTAGGAATACCAAACAACGTATTATTGTTGCCACATTTGCTTCTAATGTTCATAGAATACAGCAGGTATTTGACGCAGCGTATAAATATGACAGAAAGGTAGTGGTGTCCGGCAGGAGTATGGTAAACGTAATAGCGGTTGCCAGTGAACTGGAAGTCCTGGATGTAATGGAAGATTTGATTATCGATGTAAATGAAATGGACCAGTATGAAGACCATGAAATCCTGATTTTAACTACGGGGAGTCAAGGAGAATCAATGGCCGCATTATCAAGGATGGCCAGCTCGGAACACAAAAAACTGGATATCCAGGATGGGGACTTGGTAGTTTTTTCGGCTACCCCAATTCCGGGTAATGAAAAATCTGTTACACGTGTAATTAACCAGTTGTTCGAAAAGGGAGCTGAGGTTATCTATGAGAGTTTGGCCGAGGTTCATGTCTCCGGCCATGCTTGCCAGGAGGAACTGAAGCTGATGCATATATTGGCGAAACCTAAATATTTTATACCGGTTCATGGGGAGTATAGGCACTTGATGCGACATGGCAAACTGGCTGAAAGCCTGGGTATGTCAAGGGAGAATATATTAATCGGGCAAAACGGTACCGTTTTTGAATTTGGAAAAGACTATGGAAAAATAAATGGCAGTGTACAGTCAGGAAGGGTGCTGGTGGACGGGTTAGGCGTTGGAGACGTAGGTAACATTGTTCTTAGGGACCGTAAGCATTTAGCGGAGGATGGATTGATGATAGTGGTTGTCACCATTACTAAAGAGGATGGAAAGGTTGTAGCGGGGCCGGACATCATTTCAAGAGGATTTGTCTATGTAAGAGAGTCCGAAGACCTAATGGATGAAGCCAGGGAGATTGTGCGGAACGTTTTAGATGAATGTGAACAACAGAATATTAGGGAATGGTCGATGCTTAAGGGGGCCATCAGAGACGGTTTAAAGGATTTTTTATATCAAGAAACAAAGCGTAGGCCGATGATATTACCGATTATAATGGAAGTTTAAAGATAGACTACTGTGATCATTTAATTTCAGCAGGGCCTTATTGGTTCTTTGAAAATTGGAATTATTGGAAGGGCCCCGGTCTACAGGAAAGGGATTGCTTGATTTGAGTAATATAAATTTACCGTTTATAGAGGAATATATAAGAAATGTCTTGCCGGAAAACGGGGGACTTTTGGGAGAAATAGAAACTTATGCAGACGAAAACCATGTACCCATAGTTCATAAAGAGGTCGGGGCCTTGTTACAGGTGATTACAAAGGCAGCTAGGGTAAAAAAGGTGCTGGAGATAGGAACAGCTATTGCATATTCGACTTTATTGTTTTGTGAAGCCATGGGGGATGATGGGCATATAACTACTATTGAGAGAAACAGAAAGATGATTCCCTTAGCTAAAAGAAACATAGAGAAGGCGGGTAAAACTGAGAATGTCCGTATAATGGAAGGCGATGCTGTCGTAATTTTAAAACAATTAAAAGACAAATATGATTTAATTTTTTTAGACGGGGCTAAGGGACATTATAAATATTTTTTAAATGAAAGTATTGATTTGCTTAATTCAGGCGGGATACTTGTTTCAGATAATATTTTATATAAGGGTATGATTGCCACAGACAGACTGGTGGTGCGTAGACAAAGGACTATTGTAAATAGAATGCGGGAATATCTGCGATATATATGCAACCATCCGCATTTGGTGACCAGTATTATACCGATAGGTGACGGATTGGCTGTCAGTTATAGAAAGTAGAGGGAGTTAAATGGGAAGAGTGGAATTGTTGGCACCTGCAGGTGATTTGGAAAGGCTAAAAATAGCGATTATGTATGGAGCAGATGCTGTATATATAGGTGGGCAAATATTTGGGCTCAGGGCTGCTGCGAAAAATTTCAGTTCGGAGGATTTAAAAGAGGGTGTACGTTATGCACATGAAAAAGGGGTAAAGGTATATATAACTGCTAATATTATTCCTCACAACGAAGATCTCAAGGATTTTCCCGAATACTTGAAAGCCATCAATGAAATAGGAGTAGACGCAATAATTGTTTCTGATCCCGGCACATTCTCGATTGTAAAAGAAACAGTTCCAAACATGGAAATTCACATAAGTACACAGGCAAATAATACAAACTACATGACCGTAAAATTTTGGGGAGATTTAGGAGCAAGCAGGGTCATACTGGCTCGTGAACTCAGTCTGAAAGAAATTAAGGAAATCAGGGCTAACATACCTGATGGAATTGGATTGGAGGCCTTTGTACATGGTGCTATGTGCATGTCCTATTCGGGCCGGTGTTTATTGAGTAATTATTTAACGGGGCGGGATGCCAACAGGGGCGAATGTGCCCAGCCCTGCAGGTGGAAATACAGCCTAGTTGAACAAAAGCGTCCCGGGGAATATATACAAGTGGTTGAAGATGAAAAGGGAACATATTTTATGAATTCAAAGGATTTATGTATGATAGAGCATATTCCGGAAATAATCGAATCTGGTATTTCGAGCCTGAAAATAGAAGGCAGGATGAAAACGACCTATTATGTGGCTATGGTAGTCAAAGCATACAGGGCGGCA
>JAAZJW010000226.1 GCA_012800145.1 Clostridiales bacterium
AACATATTATGTAAAGTCAAGGGAGTTTCAATGCCCTCTTCTCAATTTTTCAAGTCTCTTCAGGACAGAAACGCCTAATGTGTCACTTAATGTATTTTTTCGTATTCTATCTATTTCAATCTTTTCATTTATTTCATTTTTTATTTGGCCGAACATTTCGATCATCTCTCTGACCGGAACCCTGGTGGCCCCGCTCCCCAAAATCATTTGTTGCTCTATTTTATCATCAGTGACAACCGCCACTCTATTATTCTTGGATAACTCAACTATGTACCTTTCTATATAGGAATCCGCTGTTTCGTACTCCTTAGTAAATACTATTTCCACTCCCTTCAATTTCTGCCTGTTTCCTGTATTCCCCTTCACCAAATGTGCATCAAATACAATAATAATGTTTATTCCTTTAAATGCACCATATTCAACCATCACATCTATGAGCTTGTCTCTGGCTGTTTCCAAACTCTCTTCCATTAACAGTTTCAATCCGGGCCAAGAATTAATAACATTATAACCGTCTAAAATCAGATATTCTTCCACTGTTCCGTTCCTGCCTAACCGCTGGAATTTACTTTTTGCCTAAACACCTCATACATTAGAACTGCCGCTGCCACTGAAGCATTTAAAGATGATACCCTTCCCACCATGGGGAGCTTAACCAAAAAGTCGCATTTTTCTTTTATTAATCTTGAAATCCCTTTACCTTCACTTCCTATAACCAGAGCAAGGGGCCCCTTCAAATCAGTGTTATAATGTTCTTTTGTGCCATCCATATGCGCCCCGATGACCCAAATACCTTTTTCCTTAATACGATCAATGGTTTGAGCAATGTTGGAAACCTTTGCAACAGGTACATATTCAACAGCACCTGCAGAACTTTTAGCAACAATTGCTGTAAGGCCCACAGAACGTCTCTTGGGAATAATAATACCGTCCGCTCCTACAGCGTCGGCTGTTCTTATAATGGAGCCTAAATTATGGGGATCCGTTATTTTATCTAAAATTATAATAAAGGGATCCTTGCCTTTGTTACTTGCACTTTTAATAATATCCTCAAAATGCACATACTTGTAAGCCGCTACAAAAGCAATTATTCCCTGATGAGCATTTGATTTTGATATTTTATCTATCCCCTGTCTCTCTACATATTGAATAGGAATGCCTTTATCTTTAGCTTTCCCTAATATTTTAATTAAAGAACCGCCTCTGGTACCTTTGGCGACTAAAATTTTATCAATTTCACGGCCGGACCTTAGGGCTTCCATAACAGGGTTTCGCCCTTCTATTTTATCCATCGGCATCATCAGGCTGCCTCAAAAATATCCTTCCTACTTTTTTGTCGTTACTGTGAACAGATGACAAATTAGGTTGCAGCCTGCAGCCTCCTTTCCATAGGTTTATCTCTTGCTAAACATTTTTCTCATTTCCCGCTGCCTTCCACAGCTCAGTTTCCCCTCCCTACACTCTCCTTTTATACAGGCAGGAAGAGCCGTTTCGTATAATATATCCGACAGATTTCTCAGTATTTTAAGTTTTTTGATGGATAGGTTTCTGATTTCCCATTGGGCGTTAAAACATATCCTGTCGGCTAACATTTCACTATCTATTCTAGCATTTGTCGAAATTATCAATTTTATTTGATCACAGTTTAATATAAAGGGTAAAGCCTTATCCCCTCCATATTCATTCAGTATATACAATTTGAAGTCTTTAAATTCATTCGCCAGGTTTAGAAATTCCCCACAGAACCCTGATTTTTTGATACTTGGAGGTATAATAACATCCCTTTTTGTATCTGTAATTACATTTAAAATATCTTCTCTATGATTTTCAGGAAGCCTGTGCCTGATTTGCTGATGGTATGTTACCATACTGCACATCATGCCAAATGTTGTCCTGGCCTGTTCTGCAATACTATTATGTCCATATCCCAATACCCTTTTGGTTACCCCTTTAGCCTTTTCATCAGCATTATTTCCCCATTTTGCTAGGATTTCGGACGGCACATCGGATGAGGTGCTAGTCAATGCCCCTAATCCTGCCTTTAAATCCAAATTTTCAAATCCGTTTATATACACCATGTTGTTTTCTTCATCTATTTTTTCCATGTACTTGTCATAAAACTGTTCAATGATTTGGGTTTCTTTTGTGCTGTCATGAAATGCAGGAAGTTGTTTTACCAGAATCTTGGGCAGGTAACCAACAATCTCTTTTCTGAAATCATCAAACAAACTGCAATATTTTTTATCATTTATCAACAGAAATAGGTTATAAAGTTTATCCCCTGTCATTGCTATCGACATATTTGTTTTTGTGGCAAGGGGCAAAATATACCGTGCATCTTCTATAGGTATCCCGTATTTATAGTTTTCCGCTTTTGGTCTGCCTTCAAATTTTCCCGCTTTCGGTTCGGACATTTTACCATATAATTTAAAAGCCTTTTCAATCAGTTCTTCGGCTTTTATGTTATCGATTTCGTTTAATTCCGGGATTTCGTAGGATGATTTGTCCATAGTTACATATCTTTGGCTCTGCTGTACATATGAATCTTTTAATTCACATAGCAATGTGCTTTGTATTCTATTTATTCCTTCGACAACAAAGGCTATATTGATAGTTTTTAAAATTTCCTTCAATATGTCCTTGTCGATTGTTTTACTTTTGTTGTTTTCCAGCCACAGGGCCACATCGTACAGTTCCGGGCCTTCAAAATTTGTTATTTTCACGGTAAAATTCCCCTCGAGTTGATACTGTATTAAATTATACATTATATATCGGTTTATGAAAAGAGAAAAATCCTATAGACCCATTTAGGACTATAAGATTTGTCAATACATAGGACAAAAGAGTTAATAAAACAATTTTGTATATTCTGTCTGCATATTCGCAATATGATAAATATAAACCGTATCTTCAATCAGCCGATAAATCGCCACATGCTTTTTACAAATTACCATACGGTAACCCTGTCCATTTGGCCAATTGTTCGGCAACAAAGAACCTGAATTTGGGAATGTCTCCAGGCGTTCTATAGTATCTAAAATGTGGTCAATGGCCCCCATTGCTGTTTCTGCGTCAAACTGAATTACATAATAATCCTCAATCTGTTTTAAATCTTCCCAAGCAGAAGGCAGAATTTCTATCCTATATTTCATTTATCCGTTCCCTCAACCGTTTTCTTGCTTCAGGAACAGTAATGGTTTCCGCCCCATTTATCCGTTCCTGCTCCGCCTGTAGAATTTTTAAACGGAGATCTAGTATCTGTTCCCGTTTTTCGAATGCTTCTATGCTCATTACAACTAAATCCCCTTCACCGTTTTTTGTGATGTAAATCGGTTCTTTCGTTTCCTTTGCAAGTTCCGATATTGAGGAATAATCATTTCTTAACGTTGCCGACGCCTTTATAATCATATTTACACACCCCTCCGTATCATTTCCTTGATATAATTATACCTTTATTGTTGTATCAAGTAAAGATTTTTATTCCGCAGGGATTTTTGTGACAAAGGGGGACGTCAGGCTGTGTGAAAAAGCACTTTTCCCGCTTTTTGTCATTCTGAGTGTAACGAAGAATCTCGTTTTTAGACCGTTTGAGATCCTTCGCTTCGCTCAGGATGACATTTTTCACACAGTCTGACGTACCCAATTTGTCACCTAAGCGAGAGACTAAAGTCTCCCCTACAATATTGCTTTACAACGTATTTAGGGGCGGTCTTTGACCGCCCGCTTGCGGCACAAGAGGGCAAACAGGGTCGTCTGCCTACGATTTTCATAGCAATGATACCTTCCAATGCTTCATACAGTTTGCTGTTCCGATGCCTTATGGTTTTTCATCAATATACAAAGTACCGGGATAGATCCAATAACT
>JAAZJW010000015.1 GCA_012800145.1 Clostridiales bacterium
AAAGAGTAGATTTGCTAGAAAAAGGCCAAAACCAATTGATAGAAAGAGTAGATTTGCTAGAAAAAGGCCAAAACCAATTGATAGAAAGAGTAGACTCGTTGGAAAAAGGCCAAAATCGATTGGAAGAAAACCAAAGAGAAATCAGAAAGAGTCTGGATGCCGTAATTGAACAAACTGCGGTTCTTACCGAATTCAGAGAAGAAGCTAATGAAAAACTAGATATCCTAATTGCAGAAAACGAAATCTTTAAAGAAATAATGGGTAGGCATGAAGTGGATATAAGAAGATTAAAAAAATTTGTAATTTAGGCAATCGGCGATGATTGGGGGTGTTCGGCACCTTCTTTCTTTTTGCTAAAAATGCAAAAATAATTGACATATAAATTAAAATATGGTATATATAAAAATAGTTAGCACTCGACACAGTTGAGTGCTAATAAAATTAAGAAAGAACCGTGTGATTGAGAAGGGAGAGATTTATTTGGCAGTAAAAGAGTTTAAAGCGGAATCCAAAAGGCTGTTAGATTTGGTGATTAATTCAATTTATACACATAAGGAAATATTTTTAAGGGAACTGATTTCAAATGCCAGTGATGCCATAGATAAAATATATTACAGGGCATTAACTGATGAGGCTCTACAGTTTAACAAGGATGACTATTATATAAAGATTATTGCTGATAAAGATGGTAGAACATTGAAAATCATTGACACGGGTATAGGTATGACTAAAGATGAACTAGAAGATAATTTGGGGACTATTGCAAAAAGTGGAACATTAGCATTTAAAGAAGAAATAGAGATAAAAGACGGTTACGATATAATAGGCCAATTTGGTGTCGGTTTTTACTCTGCATTTATGGTGGCAGATATGGTTACTGTAATAAGTAAATCTTTGGACAGCGAACAAGGATATAAATGGGAATCTAAGGGGGTCGATGGGTACACCATTGAAGAACACGAAAAAAACACGGTGGGTACCGAAATTATTTTAAAAATCAAAGAAAATACAGAAGATGAGGATTATGATGAGTTTCTGGAAGAATACAGATTGAGGAGTATCATAAAAAAATATTCCGATTTTATAAGGTATCCAATAAAAATGGATGTCACCAAAACCAGGCCCAAAGAAGGCGAAGAAGAGGAATACGAGGAGTATACAGAAGAAGAAATAATTAATAGTATGGTACCGATTTGGAGGAAAAATAAGAATGAACTTACAGATGAAGACTATACTAATTTTTATTTCGAAAAAAGGTATGGTTTTGATAAACCGATTAAACATATTCATATAAGTGCCGACGGGGCTGTAAGATATAATGCTATTATGTTTATTCCGGAGCAAATTCCCTTTGGTTATTACACAGTAGAATATGAAAAGGGGTTAGAATTATATTCCAGCGGTGTACTGATAATGGACAAGTGTCCCGACCTGATTCCCGACTATTTTAGCTTCATAAAAGGGATGGTAGATTCCGAAGATCTGTCGTTAAATATTTCCAGAGAAATGCTGCAACATGACAGACAACTTAAGCTAATTGCAAGAAATATTAGAAATAAAATTAAAAATGAATTATCAAATTTATTAAAAACAGATAGAGAAAAATATGAAAAGTTTTATAATTCCTTCGGAAGACAATTAAAATATGGGGTATATAGTGATTTTGGAAATAATAAAGAAATTTTACAAGATTTGTTGATGTTCTATTCCTCGAAGGAAAAGAAATTGGTAACCTTAGATGAATATGTTTTGAGAATGAAAGAAGAACAAAAATATATATATTATGCTACAGGTGAATCTAACGAAAAGATAGATATTCTGCCACAAACAGAATTGTTATCGGAAAAGGGATTTGAAATTCTTTACCTGACAGATGATGTGGATGAGTTTGCATTAAAAATGCTGGATTCTTATAAGGAAAAGGAATTCAGGTCGGTATCCGGCAGTGATTTGGGTATTGAAGACGTGGGCGAAGAAGAGGAAGGTTCCAAAGAGGATAACAAAGAGCTGTTTGAAAAAATGAAAACCATATTATCTGACAAGGAAAAAGACGTAAGAATATCCAAAAGGTTAAAGTCCCATCCTGTATGTCTAATAAATGAAGGTGAAATTTCAATTGAAATGGAGAAAGTACTGAGTGCAATGCCGGACAGTCAAAATATCAAAGCGGAAAAGATATTGGAAATAAATGAGGATCACGAAGTGTTTAAAGCATTAAAGGATGCATATAAAAATGATGAAAACAAATTCACTTTGTTTACAAACCTGCTTTATAATCAGGCTCTTCTTATCGAAGGTTTATCGGTAAACAACCCGGTAGAGTTTAGCAACGATATTTGTAAATTAATGATTTAATAAGGCTTTGGCTGACGGTGGCCGATTTGTCATCTTAGGCGTTAGTCCAACGTCAGACTGTGTGAAAAATGTCAGACTGTGTGAAAAATGTCAGACTGTGTGAAAAATGTTATCCTGAGCGAAGCGAAGGATCTCAAATGGCCTAAAAACGAGATTCTTCGCTACACTCAGAAATTTGCACGTGTTACCCACACCACGATAAACGAAAGCATTATTGTAAAATATAGATCCTTCGCGG
>JAAZJW010000227.1 GCA_012800145.1 Clostridiales bacterium
TAAATGTTGCAGAGCATTTCGATGAGGGGTTAGGTATTGATGGTGTTATACTAACGAAACTGGATGGGGATGCACGTGGGGGTGCTGCATTATCAGTCAGAGCCGTTACCAACAAACCTATTAAATTTGTGGGACTTGGCGAAAAACTTGACGATTTGGAACCGTTTCATCCTGATAGGATGGCATCCAGAATTTTAGGTATGGGTGACATGCTCAGCCTCATTGAAAAAGCACAAGAAAGCTTTGATGCTAAAAAGGCCAAAGAGTTGGAAGAAAAAATCAGAAGCCAACAGTTTACTTTTGATGATTTTTTGGATCAACTTCAACAAATACAGCAAATGGGGTCTATTAGCCAAATACTTGAGATGATTCCCGGTATGGGAAGCAAACAGCTTAAAAATTTGGACATAGACGACAAAGAGTTGGTATATGTTAAGGCTATTATACAATCCATGACCCGGGAAGAAAGACAAAACCCAAACATCATTAACGGAAGTAGGAGAAAAAGGATTGCAACCGGTAGTGGAACTTCTGTGCAACAGGTGAATAAATTATTAAAGCAATTTGAGCAAACCAGAAAGATGATGAAACAGTTTGCAGATATGGAAAGATCTATCAAAAAAGGTGGAAGACCTAAAATACCTTTTTTCGGTAGATAGTAATTATTTTTGAGGGAGGTGGAATAATGGCGGTTAAAATTAGGCTGAAAAGAATGGGTGCAAATAAAAGACCTTTCTATAGGATAGTAGTAGCAGACTCAAGAGCTCCCAGGGATGGAAGATTTATAGAAGAGATTGGGTACTACAATCCGATTTCCGAGCCAAAACAAATTAAGATTGATGGCGAAAGAGCTGAAAAGTGGTTAAAAAATGGTGCACAACCTACAGACACGGTAAAGGATTTGTTCAGAAAAAATGGTATAATTTAATGATTACCTTAAATTGGGAGGTAGAAAAAATGGGTCACTTGGTGGAAGTTATTGCTAAAGGATTGGTAGATAATCCTGAACAAGTAAATGTTAATGAAATAGAAGGAAATCGATCAATTATTTTAGAATTAAAGGTTGCTCCCGAAGACATGGGGAAAGTAATCGGTAAGCAGGGGAGGATCGCCAAGGCGATCAGAACAGTTGTAAAGGCTGCTGCTACAAAGCAAAACAAAAGGGTAATTGTTGAGATCATTCAATAATGCTAAGGTAAGTTAATTTTTGTTCAAGGTATATTGAAAAGGGAGCATGTATCTATTATGGGAAAGATGCTGAAAGTAGGTAAGATAGTTGGTACACATGGAATAAAAGGGGATCTGAAAGTTTTTCCCCTCACAGATTATATGGAACGTTTCGAAGAATTAAATTGGGTCTATATGGACAGTGGAAGCGAAAAGTTTTATATAAAAAGTGTAAAATATATGCCTACTGTTGTGCTTCTATCCTTCAAAGGATATGAAGACATCAACCTAGTTAAAAAATTTAAAAACAGGTATCTGCTTATTGATGAAAGCCAGCGAAGAAACCTGCCGGAAGATACACATTACATGGCTGATATTATCGGAATGGACATATATACTGTAGAAAATGAATACGTTGGCAAAGTAAAAGATATAATCCAAACGGGTTCCGGCGAAATATATGTTATAGAAGATAAAAATGATGAGGAAATTATGATACCTGCTGTTAAGGAATTTATACCCGAAATTTGTTTAGAGGAAGGAAAAATTATTATAGATCCCATAGAGGGGATGATATAGTGATAATCAAAGTGATGACTCTGTTTCCCGAAATGTTTCTGGGGCCTTTAGACAACAGTATAGTCCAGCGTGCAAAGGAAAAAGATATTATCGACCTTGAATATATCAATATACGGGATTTTTCCGATAACAAACATAAAAAAGTGGATGATTACCCCTATGGCGGGGGCCCGGGAATGATTATGGCTCCCCAGCCTATTTTCGACTGTTACAATTATGTAATCAATATGCTGGATTTAAAGGAAAGCGAGAAACCCAGGGTTATTTATTTATCCCCGAAGGGTAAAGTTTTTAATCAGCAAATGGCAATCGAATTTTCTCGGGAAAGACATATTATAATGCTCTGCGGCCATTACGAAGGAGTCGATCAAAGGGTAATAGATGAAATCATAACCGATGAGGTTTCAATAGGTGACTATGTATTGACGGGTGGAGAAATACCGGCTATGGTACTTATAGATTCTATAACCAGGTTATTACCGGGGACGTTATCACAGGATCAATGTTATGAGGATGAAACTTTTCATTCCGGTTTGTTGGAATATCCACAGTATACCAGGCCTGCAAGTTTCAGGGGACTGGAAGTGCCTGATGTACTTATTTCCGGTCACCATAAAAAAATTGACGAGTGGAGGAGAAAAGAATCTCTAAAATTAACTTATAAAAGACGACCGGAATTGTTGAAAAACATAAAGTTAACTGATAAGGAAAGAGACTTTCTGAATAGTATTAAAGGGAATAACTGTCAGGCAATTGATTAACTATATATTGTTATATTTTAATTGCTATGATATAATTTACAAGGTAGAATGGACGGTCCTTTATACATTATAAGAACGTCCATGAGAAGGAGAGAGGCAATTATGGATATCTTAAGAATGGTCACAAATGAACAGCTAAAAAAGGATA
>JAAZJW010000228.1 GCA_012800145.1 Clostridiales bacterium
AACCCCTGTCCAGAGCTGCTATTGCGGTAGGTGCCGACGGCCTCATGATTGAAGTCCATAATGATCCTGAAAATGCGCTTTCCGATGGTGCCCAATCCTTGAAACCGGAAAAATTTGGGCAGTTGATGGAGGAAATAAACCGTATTGTTACAATTCACTAGAAGTGGAGGACTGTTTAAATGTTAAGATACCTTACAGCAGGAGAGTCCCACGGGAAATATCTATCAGGAATTATAGAAGGCTTTCCATCCAATGTGCCCATTGACGTTGACAAAATAAACGCTGATTTAAAAAGACGTCAGATGGGATATGGCAGAGGCGATAGGATGAAAATAGAACAGGACAGAATAGAGATTCTATCAGGGGTCAGAAATAGCAAAACATTGGGCAGCCCTATCGCCTTTTTGATACAAAACCGTGATTATAAAAATTGGGAAAAATATATGGATCCTATCAAGATTGAAGACAACAGTAGAAAGGTAACCAGACCCAGGCCGGGCCATGCCGATTTATGTGGAGCCGTCAAATATAACTTTGCCGACATCAGAAATGTACTGGAAAGAAGCAGTGCAAGGGAAACAGCAGTACGGGTGGCAATAGGAAGTATTGTAAAACAGCTGACGGATTACTTCTACATAGACGTTATGAGCCATGTCACGGCCATAGGCAATGTTTCATTGGAGAAAAATATATGGGATGTAGAGAAAATTAAAGATGCAGATAAATCACCTGTGAGATGTATAAATAAAAACACTGAAGATAAAATGATAAATGAAATCGAAAAAGCAAAAAAGGCAGGCGATTCCCTGGGAGGTGCCTTTGAAATCCATATAACTGGTGTACCTATTGGACTGGGCAGCTATGTCCATTGGGATAGGAAATTGGATGCCAAATTGGCATACAGTTTGATGAGTATACAGGGAATCAAGGCGGTGGAAATTGGTGAGGGATTCGGCAGTTCAAGACTAAAGGGCTCTGAAATGCATGATGAAATCTTCTATAATCCCAAAAAGGGTTATCACAGAGAAACAAACAGGGCCGGCGGCATAGAAGGTGGAATGTCCAACGGTGAAAACATTGTGATTCGTTGCTATATGAAACCCATACCCACTCTTCACAAACCCCTACAGAGTATTGACATAGAAACTAAAGAAAGTTTTATTGCAACCGTGGAGAGAAGTGATACCTGTGCAGTACCTTCGGCATCCGTTGTGGGCGAAATGGTGGCCATAACCGTTATTGCGGATGAATTCCTAAGAAAATATGGTGGGGATTCCCTGGAGGAGATTACAAAACGATGGAAAGAGTAAAAATAGATTTAGGAAAAAATAGTTATGATATTTTGATTGGAAAAAACCTTTTAAAAGACCTAAAAACCCTATTGGATGGTAACCTAGAACAATACTTCATTATAACGGATAAAAATGTAGATGCCCTATATGGGGATTACCTGAATATGTTGGACGATTATGAAAAAATTATTATAGAACCCGGGGAGCAGAGCAAATCCATAGACGTGATGACAGATGTTTTAAAACAGATGCTCGAAAAAGGAGCAACAAGAAGATCAGGGGTTGTTTCCTTCGGTGGAGGTGTAGTGGGGGATTTGGCGGGATTTTGCAGTGCTATATACATGCGGGGAATACCTTTTGTCCAAATACCCACCACACTGCTGGCTCAGGTGGACAGTAGTGTAGGCGGTAAAACGGCTATCAACCTGTTGCATTATAAAAACAATGTGGGTGCTTTTCACCAACCTGCCAAGGTTATAATAGATACTGTTTTTCTTGAAACATTACCTCATAGGGAACTGCTGAGCGGAATAGGAGAAATTGTTAAATACGGAATTATATATGATTATGATTTTTTTAAATATGTAGTTGAAAACATAGAACAAATAAAAGAGCGCAATAGTGATGTAATGATATATATAATCAAACGCTGCTGTGAAATCAAAGCCGAAATAGTATCCCAGGATGAAAAAGAGGAAGGTTTAAGAAAAATATTGAATTTTGGGCATACCATTGGTCATACCCTGGAGGGAATGTCTAGTTTTTCTAAATATGCCCACGGCGAAGCAGTAATAATTGGGATGTATTACGAAACAATTATGGCAAAAAGGCTAGGGATCGTTAATGATAAGTATGCTGAGAGAATATTGGGTTTTTTGAGCGGTCTGGGAGTAGATTTGAATATAGATAGTTATCCCGTTTCAGGACTTGTTGATTGGATGTTAAAGGATAAGAAGAACGTTGGTGGAAAAATATCTTTTATCCTGCCTGTTGAGGAAGGCAAGGTAAAAGAACTGTTGCTGGAAAAAAACGAGGTTCTTAAACATATGTCATTCTGGGACGGACAGCACAGATAAAGCCTACGGAGAATCCCACCCTAGATCCTTCGCGGGTCAAACTTCTCCTGCGTGTCTCAGGATGACAAAAATGTAGGGTATGTCGTTCCGAGACGGACAGTATAAATAAATCTTGCGAGGAATCCCGTTTTTAGATCCTTCGCGGGCCAAACTCATCCGGCACGTCAGACTGTGTGAAAAATGTCATCCTGAGCGAAGCGAAGGATCTCAAATGGCCTAAACACGAGATTCTTCGCTACACTCAGAATGACAAAAAGCGGGAAAAGTGCTTTTTCACACAGTCTGACGTCTTAGGATGACAAAAATGTAAGGTATGTCATTCCGAGACGGACAGTATAAATAGATCCTGCGAGGAATCCCGTTTTTAAATCCTTCGCGGGTCAAACTCATCCGGCACGTCTTAGGATGACAAAAATGTAAGGTATGTCATTGCCATGAAAGGTGAACGGCTTTGCCCACCTGCGGGCAGACAGGGTCCTCTGCCCCTACCTTCCAAGATACCGAGGGATAGATTATTCAGTACATGAAAGGCGGTAACAATATGTTAATCAAACCAATCAAGCGAATAAGACGGAGTATAACCGTTCCCGGGGACAAATCCATATCCCACAGGGCAATAATGCTTTCATCTATCGCAGAGGGCGAAAGCAAAATTCATAACTTTCTAATGGGTGATGATTGTCTAAATACAATTGAATGTTTCCGCAAAATGCAGGTGCCCATTGAAATTGCGGGAAATGAAATAAGGGTTAAGGGTATTGGATTAAATGGCCTAAAAAAACCCGACACAATATTGGATGTTGGGAATTCCGGCACAACAATACGCCTGATGTGCGGAATATTGGCAGGCCAAAATTTCGACTGTAAAATTACAGGAGATGATTCCATTCAAAACAGGCCCATGGACAGAATAATTATACCTCTCAGACAGATGGGAAGTATAATTGACAGCGTAAAAAAAGAAGGCTATGCCCCTCTCAAAATTCAAGGCAGTAAACTGACAGCCATCAATTACAATATGCCCGTTGCCAGCGCTCAGGTAAAATCCGCTATTTTACTGGCTAGTATTTATGCCGATGGGACCACATCCATACTAGAAATTCAGAAATCCCGTGACCATACGGAACGTATGCTTAATTATATGGGGGCAAACATCAGACAGGACGGATTATCCATATTTTCTAATCCTCCTGACAGGTTATATGCAAGGGAAATATATGTGCCCGGTGATATATCTTCCGCCGCCTTTTTCCTGGTACTCGGTGCTATAGTCAGGGATGCCGAAATCCTAATAGAAAATGTAGGTCTGAACTCCACGAGAACCGGAATTATAGATGTTTTAAAACTGATGGGTGCTAATATAAAAATATCAAACAAGAGGATTTTAAACGGGGAACCTGTGGGGGATATATATATTACCGACTCTGATTTGAAAGGGATAGAAATAGGCGGCAACATAATACCCAGGTTAATAGATGAAATTCCTATAATAGCAGTTGTTGCAGCCTTTGCTGAGGGGGTAACTATTATTCGAAATGCGGAAGAATTAAAGGTTAAGGAAAGCAATAGAATTAAGGCCATTGTTACGGAGCTTAAAAAAATAGGAGCCCATATTGAAGAAACCGACGACGGTATGATTGTTTATGGTAAAAAGAGCCTGAGGGGCGGAACAGTTGAAAGCTATAATGACCACAGAATCGCCATGGCCTTGTCAATAGCAGGTTTGCTGAGTGAAGAAGGTGTTGTTATTGATAACCCCTATTGCGTAGATATATCTTTCCCCAATTTCTTTGATATTTTAGATAGGATGATGAAAAATGGAAGATAATATTACCGGTAAAACAAGGCTATATGCTGTTATTGGGGACCCCATTGCCCACAGCTTGTCACCAATTTTCCAAAACCACCTTTTGGAATTGAAGAACATAAATGCTATCTACATTCCCCTGAAGATAACTGCCGATACCCTAGGTGACAACTTGGAACTTTTCAGGAATAATTTCGCAGGATTTAACGTGACAATACCTCATAAACAAAACATAATACAATATCTGGATGAAATAGACCCCCTAGCTATTGAATATGGTGCGGTAAATACGGTAAAAATCATCGACAACAAACTCATCGGTTATAATACAGATGGCATAGGATTTATAAAAAGTATTGAAAACGTGAATGTAAATTTAAAGGGAAAGGAAGTCTTGTTACTGGGTGCCGGCGGGGTTGCCAAAGTTATCGCATCCGAGATTATAAAACTCGGCGGAAATTTAACCATAGCAAACAGGAATATTGAAAGGGGTGTACAACTCAAAACTCGACTGGAAGAATTCTACGGTGTCCCTGTAATTACAATAAGCCTAAAAGAATTGGACACCACTTTTGACATTATAATTAACAGCACCTCTGTAGGGATGTATCCCAATGTAGATAAATCGCCAATAGATCAAGATGTATTGCGAAATGCCGAACTGGTTTATGATGTAATATATAATCCCACTGAAACCAAACTGCTCGAACTCGGAAATAAATTCGGTGCTAAAACAATAAACGGTCTGCCTATGTTGATTTACCAAGGATTAAAATCTTTTGAAATATGGACGGGAGAACAGGTGATATATGAGGAAGAAGAAAAAATTTATGAGAAATTAAAGGACAGATTTTACCGGGGGTAGGGCTGCTCGCGGTCTCCTACACCGGGGTAGCAGACTGTGTGAAAAATGTCATCCTGAGCGAAGCGAAGGATCTCAAATGGCCTAAAAACGAGATTCTTCGCTACACTCAGAATTTGCACATGTTATCCACACCACGAT
Organism: Clostridiales bacterium; assembly: GCA_012800145.1. GTDB lineage: Bacteria > Bacillota > Clostridia > Peptostreptococcales > Natronincolaceae > JAAZJW01. Next base: position 5,179 of record JAAZJW010000228.1, read on the forward strand.
AAACGAAAGCATTATTGTAAAATATAGATCCTTCGCTGGTCAAACTAATCCTGTTCGTCTCAGGATGACAAAAATGTGGGGCTTTCATAGCAATGACAAAAAGCGGGAAAAATGCTTTTTCACACAGTCTGGTAGACCTGTGTGTCTACCCAAAAATAACAAATATAACATTAAATATAGGAGCTGATAAATTGAAAGATCTGGAATGCATCAGAAATATTATAGATGACTGTGATAAAAAACTGGTAGAAGTACTCGAACGAAGGTTAAAGGCTGTTTTAGATGTTTCAGAAAACAAGAAAAGGCACAAGTTGCCTATTTATCAACCTGAAAGGGAAGAAAATGTTTTAAAGAAAGTTAATTCATATTTGAAATACGGCGAATTTTCCCATGAACTGGAACTACTATACCAACGGATACTAAAAATCAGTAAAAAACTACAATCAAAATATCTGTTTCCTTTTAATATTGTGCTTATAGGATTCATGGGCAGTGGCAAAACCTCAGTGGGCACAGAACTTTCAACCCTACTGCAAATGGATTACATAGATACGGACGACATAATCACAGAAAATTCCGGAATGTCTATAAACGAAATTTTTAGCGCTTATGGCGAAACCAGGTTTAGAAATCTAGAGACAAAGGCAATAGAAAGCCTGCAAGACTTTAGAAATACCATAATTTCCTGTGGCGGTGGCGTGGTATTAAACCCGAAAAATGTTGATCTATTAAAAAACAATGGCAGGATAGTTTGGCTGAAGGTGTCTCCCAAGGAGGTTTATAATCGTCTTTCGGGGGATGACAACAGGCCCCTGTTAAAAGACAATTTCACCATGGAAAAATTATCGCAGATATTGGAAGACAGGTTGCCTTTATATGAAAATGCCGGTGATATAATTATAGATACGGATGGAAAAAATGTGCAGGAAATAGCGAAGGAAATTGTTGAGGGATTATTGGATTATTGATGTTGCGCAATAGTCTGACAGTATTCAGTTGGTCGGTTGGTCAGGGGTCGGTTGGTCAGTACAAAGGTAGGGGTAGACCCGTGTGACAAAAGGGGACGTCAGACTGTGTGAAAAATGTCATCCTGAGCGAAGCGAAGGATCTCAAATGGCCTAAAAACGAGATTCTTCGCTACACTCAGAATG
>JAAZJW010000229.1 GCA_012800145.1 Clostridiales bacterium
AAGATAGTCATATAAGAAAAATAAGCCAAAAGCTACAAAAAGCTTTGGGTATTTTTATTATTAAAATTTTATAAAGACAACTTAGAATTTGAATATTACAAGGGGTGAATTATATGATGCCACATCCTGTCCAACTCGGTAAAAAGATCAGAATGAGTTATTCCCAAATAGATGAGGTTCTAGAAATGCCTAACCTTATTGAATTACAGAGCGAATCATATCAATGGTTTTTAAACGAAGGGCTAAAAGAGGTTTTCAATGATGTTTCACCAATTGAAGACTATACAGGGAATCTTATCTTAGAATTTGTTGATTACTCACTTGATGAAAAACCAAAATATAATGTTGAAGATTCAAAAGAGAGAGATGTCACATATGCGGCACCGTTGAAAGTAAAGGTCAGGCTTATAAACAGGCCCACCGGGGAAGTCAAGGAACAGGAAGTATTTATGGGAGATTTTCCTCTGATGACCAAAACCGGTACATTTATCATTAATGGAGCCGAAAGAGTGATAGTGAGCCAGCTTGTACGTTCGCCAAGTGTTTATTATAAAAGAGAATTTGACAAAACCGGAAAACAACTTTTTTCCGCCACTGTAATCCCCAACAGGGGAGCGTGGCTCGAATATGAAACAGACTTTAAAGAAATTGTATCTGTTAGAATCGATCGTACACGTAAACAGCCTATCACCATACTTTTAAGAGCACTGGGTTACAGTTCGGATGCTCAAATAAAGGAATTATTAGGCGAAGATGAACGATTATCAATCACATTAGAAAAGGACAATACCGAAACAACGGACGAGGCCTTATTAGAAATATATAAAAAATTACGTCCCGGAGAACCGCCTACAGTTGAAAATGCAAAATCCTTGTTGGAAACCCTGCTTTTTGATCCTAAGAGGTATGATTTAGCCAGGGTAGGCAGATATAAATTTAACAAGAAACTGTCGTTGGCCAACAGGATCACGGGCAAGAAAGCGGCAACCGATATAGTGGATCCGAACACGGGAGAGGTATTAGTAGAAAAAGGGACAAAAATTGATCGTGATACCTCCAGAATTGTTCAGGATTCCGGGGTAAATGAAGCACTAATTTATACGGAAGATAATAAAATAATAAAGGTTCTGGGAAATCATTTTGTTGATATTCATAAACATGTACCATTTAATATAGATGAATTAAAAATTACCGAAAAAGTTTATTATCCTGTACTCAAGGAAATTTTAGATACATTTGATACGGAGGATGAAGTTAAAAAAGCAATTAAAGAGCGAATTAGGGAGCTTTCTCCCAGACATATTATAGTGGCGGACATTGTAGCGTCCATAAGCTATATATTTAATTTAGCTCATAACGTCGGAAATATAGATGATATAGATCATTTAGGAAATAGAAGATTGCGTTCTGTCGGGGAATTATTACAAAATCAATTCAGAATCGGACTTTCCCGAATGGAAAGGGTAGTAAAAGAGCGCATGACAATACAAGACGTCGATTTAGCGACTCCTCAGGCTCTTATTAATATAAGGCCTGTGTCGGCTGCAATTAAAGAATTTTTCGGCAGTTCCCAATTATCTCAGTTTATGGACCAAACCAATCCTTTAGCGGAATTAACCCATAAACGAAGATTATCGGCTTTGGGTCCCGGAGGACTTTCAAGGGAGAGAGCGGGTTTTGAGGTTCGTGATGTTCACCATTCCCATTATGGACGTATGTGTCCTATAGAAACCCCTGAGGGACCTAATATAGGGCTTATCAACTCCCTGGGAACCTATGCACGGATTAATGAATATGGATTTATTGAGACACCTTATAGGAAGGTTGATAAAAAAAGAAGCGTTGTAACCAACAATATAGAATATTTAACTGCCGATGAGGAAGACCTGCTCATCATAGCACAAGCCAACGAACCCTTAGATGAAGAGGGAAGATTCGTAAACAAAAGGGTAACGTGTAGGACCTACTTTGGCGGTATAGATGTGGTACCGGCCGACGAAGTGGACTATATGGACGTGTCCCCTAAACAGGTTGTGTCGGTAGCTACGGCTATGATTCCTTTTCTCGAGAATAATGACGCTAACCGTGCTTTGATGGGTGCAAATATGCAGCGTCAAGCTGTTCCGCTCCTTGTCACCGATTCACCGATTATCGGTACGGGAATGGAATATCAGTCCGCAAAAGATTCGGGGGTTGTAGTTATAGCTA
>JAAZJW010000230.1 GCA_012800145.1 Clostridiales bacterium
ACATAAAAATGAGAAGTTACAGTCACAAAGGGATAGGATTATCAGGGATGCCAAAAAGGAAGCATATAAAATCGTTAAACAGGCGAAATTAGATGTGGATGAAATTATAGACAATCTGAGATCCCTCAAAGTCGAGCTGGAAAAAAGGGAAATGAATAAAAAAATTGAGCAAGCTCGTCAGGATATTTCCAAAAGGATGGACAAACTTTCAGAAGGTATGGCAGAAAGACTGGTAATCAAGACAAATAAAAAACCGCCCAGGGATCTGAAAGTGGGGGAAGCAATAAAAATTTTATCCCTCAACCAAACGGGCTATGTTATTTCACCTGAGGACGAAAATGGGGAAGTTCAGGTTCAAGCCGGTATTATGAAGGTAAATATGCATGTATCCAATTTGGAAAGGGTTGAGCCCAAGGAAGAAACAAAGAAAACCGGCACTAGTAAAATATTCAAATCCAAGGCACAAAATATAAATACGGAAATAGATGTAAGGGGACAAAATCTTGAGGAAGCAATGCTGGAGGTGGATAAGTATTTAGACGACAGTTATATCGCGGGTTTAACCCATGTAACAATAATTCACGGCATAGGTACCGGGGTTTTAAGTGCAGGACTCAAACAGATGTTTAAAAAACACAAACATGTTAAAAAATACAGGGAAGGCGCCTATGGTGAAGGTGGGGCGGGTGTAACTATTGTATATCTCAAATAATATAAATTTTTACGATACGGAACTAAAAAAATCCGAAAATTTGAGTTTTTTGTTTTATATAAAAAGAAGAAAACTAGGGGAGGACGCAAAATGATCGATTTCAAAAAGAGACTGTGCAAAAAACTGAGTGAAAATATTCCGCAGCTTACGGAAGAAGAAATTTTAGTGATGATAGAAATACCGCCGGATACCAAGATGGGGGATTTTGCTTTCCCTTGTTTCAGGTTAGCGAAAATATTTAGGAATGCTCCAAATGCTATAGCCAACAGTATAGCCGAGAATTTGGATAAAGGTGACTTTATAGATAAAATCGAAATTGCAGGAGGTTATTTAAATTTTTTCATAAACAAGGAATACTTGGTGAAGGCCGTGCTTGGGGAAGTGCTGCTCAAAAAAGAAATGTTTGGCGGCAGTCTGATCGGTAACGGGAAAAACGTGGTCGTAGAATTTTCATCACCGAACATAGCTAAGCCTTTTCATATAGGACATATCAGATCCACAGTAATAGGAAACTCCTTATACAAAATATATAAATTTTTAGGTTATAACACAATTGCAATTAATCACCTGGGGGATTATGGAACTCAATTTGGAAAGTTAATCGTGGCCTTTAAAAATTGGGGAGATGAGGAAGAGATAAGAGCAAATCCGATAACTACCCTGCTTGACCTATATGTCAGGTTTCACAGAGAGGCGGAGACTAAGCCTGAATTGGAAGAAGAGAGTAGGCAATGGTTTAAAAAACTGGAAAACGGGGACGAAGAGGCCATAGGACTTTGGAAGTGGTTCAGGGAAGTCAGTCTGGATGAATTTAACAGGGTTTATAATATGTTGGATATTACCTTCGATTCCTTTACAGGTGAAAGTTTTTATTCGGATAAAATGCCTGCAGTCATAGATATGATGCAGAATAAGGGAATCATGAAAAAGTCAGAAGGTGCAGATATAGTAGATTTGGAACCTTTTGGGATGCCATCTGCTCTAATTAGAAAAGGCGATGGTTCCACGCTGTATATCACCCGAGATCTTGCGGCGGCTATTTATCGGAAAGAAACTTATGATTTTTATAAGAATATATATGTTGTAGGTTCACAACAGATCCTCCATTTTCAACAGTTGAAAAAAATACTACACCTTATGGGTTTGGAATGGGAAAAGGATTGTGTTCATGTGCCCTTTGGAATGGTGAGCTTGGAAGATGGAACTATGTCTACCAGGGAAGGTAGAGTGGTATTTTTGGAGGATGTATTAAACAAAGCGGTGGAAAAAACAAAAGATATTATAAATGAGAAAAATCCAAACCTTGAAAACCTCGAAAAAATAGCCAAACAGGTGGGCATCGGGGCTGTAATATTTGAGGAATTATCCAATAACAGAACAAAGGACTATACTTTTACATGGGATAAAATCCTGAATTTCGAAGGGGAAACCGGCCCATATGTGCAATATACACATGCAAGAGCCTCTAGTGTATTAAGAAAAGCAGAAACCGGTATAGATAAAGTTTTTAAATCGGAACTATTAACCGATGACATAACTTTGGAAGTGTTAAAAGGGATTCAACAGTTTCCCGAGATTGTTGAGGATGCACAAAGAAAAAATGAACCGTCTATTATTACAAGGCATATTGTTGATGTAGCGCAGGCTTTTAATCGATTTTATCATGAACACTCCATATTGGTGGAAGACGAAGAATTAAAAAAAGCAAGATTAGCTGTAGTTTTTGCGGTTAAGCAGGTTTTAAACACAGGATTAGGTTTACTGGGAATTCAAGCGCCGGAAAGAATGTAAGTTATGGCTTGCAATATTTTTAGGGGGTAATGGGCTTGGAGGGTAACGAAAAAAATATTGATATACTGGCATACATGGCATATGGGGACGCACTGGGGTTTTTGAAAGAAAATAATAATGCACACAATTGTTTACAACCCTTCAGCTATTTATATGCTCAGGATTTAGAACTCGAAATGCAAAAGGGACAATGGAGTTATGTTACACAGTTGCTCATCATCAATTGCAAATGTTTTGTCGATAGTAAGGAAAAGGGCCGGGTTTTAATAGACTACACAAGAATGGCGGAGGAGATTAAATTATGGCAATACTACAGATGCGGCACTCCTTCAAATTATACGTGTAAACTCGATTCAGGCAGGGATTATTATACCGGTGATTTCTATTGGAAAGATAAAAGGGGGGAAGCGTTTTCCAGGGTTGTCCCGATAATTTTGGTAAATAAAAACTTTATTGCTGCACAGGAGGAAGCATATAAAAATATCATCTATGTGAATAGACATCCGCAAGTAATACTAACAGGGCTCCTGCTTCTTAGAACAGTTTATTTGTTAATGGAAAATGTAATAATCAAAAGGGAAGAACTAATTGATAAGCTAAAGGATTATTTGGTAAATTTGCAGCTTTCTAAATTGGAGGGGGAATCTGAGAAGAAACTCCGACCAAACTATAAAATCGAGTTTGAACAGGAGAAAATTAATTACTTAATTGATCTTGACCGAATAAAAACCGCCGGTTCCTATAGCACTGCTACTTCTTACAGTAAAGATATATTCTTATTGGCGTTAGTCAATTTTTTTAAATTATATAATGGAAAGGATATAATCGGGCTCCGGCAATGCGACCAAAAAGAGGTATATGCTATTATATATGCGTTATTAGCACTGGTAAAAAGGACAGACAAAGTAAAAATTGATGAGATAAAAGATTTTACTTTTATTAAAAGCATGAATGAATATTTGTTTAAATTGAGAGAATATGAAATTGGCAGGGAGTTTTTTAAAAACGAGGACAAAAGAGTAGATCTGTTTGCTTTGCAAGAAAAAACAACAGTGAGACATCCCATATTAAATAATATAATAATTAAGGATAGGATGGAGTCAAAAAATCATATAGAATTGATAGTCGGAAGCAAAACAGGCGATCATAGATTTCTGAAGAAAACATAATTTGATTATCTTACTATGCCGCATTGGCTGTTATATTATTATTTAACATGTTATAAATTATAAACAGCCCGACTATTGATGATACATGAATTGAATTGTACAAATCGCTTACAAAGCTTTCATCCTTTTTTATATATTGCAAATGAAAGGCGTCTACTAAGGCTCTAATGGAGTCAGGGTTATCATTGCCTATGTTAAAACAACCTTTTGATATATGAATCCTACCATCAAAGGATTTAAATAGTTGATGGAGTTGATGTTCATATCTTATATGATCTATAAAATTGTTTTCATAAGTTACACGATCGTTATGAGGAACGCAGAAAAAATCGGAAATAAAATGCGTCACAATACCTATGCGTCTTGAGAAAAACTTAATAAATTCTTTGTTCAGTTCAAGTCTATAGTTAGACAATTTATTTATTTCATCACAAATAAAATCGAAAGACTGGGGCTTAAAATGATCAAGTTTAACCAAACTATATGCAATGTCCGGTTTAATACTACCATAAATTAGGCTTCGTTTATTCAGTTTTACATTAAATGTTTCTTTAATATTGTTATAAACATGTTCTGAAATAATTTTATGTGTTTGGGGAAGCATATAATATCACCATTTACCGTTCTAGTTTTTTGTTTGCAGTAAAAACAACCATGATTATTGCGAACTAGGGGCGACAGACTGTGTAAAAAAGCACCTTCCTTGCTTTTTGTCATTGCTATGAAGGCCCCACATTTTTG
>JAAZJW010000231.1 GCA_012800145.1 Clostridiales bacterium
CCCGCAATGCTGAGAGGTGCGGCAAAAAATTACAGGGATGTAACAGTAGTAACAGACCCAAGGGACTATGATGTAATTATCAAAGAAATAGAAAACAAGGGCAACACCGATATAGAAACGAGATATGATTTAGCTTTGAAAGTATTCGAGCATACTGCACACTACGATAGCTTGATAGCAAATTACCTGAAGACAAAAACCCGAAAACCCGATATGTTTTCTGAAACTCTGACTTTGGCTTATGAAAAAATTCAGGATTTACGATATGGAGAAAATCCGCACCAAAAAGCGGCATTTTATAAGGAAATCGGAAACAATAAGGGAACGTTGGTAAATGGAGAACAGCTTCAGGGGAAGGAATTGTCCTTTAATAATATTAATGATGCAAACGGGGCTTTAGAACTGTTGAAAGAGTTCAGCGAACCAACCATAGTAGCGGTTAAGCATACCAATCCCTGTGGGGTGGCATCCGGAAGCGATATTTATGATGCATGGAAAAAGGCCTATGAAAGCGATAAGGTTTCTGTGTTTGGCGGTATAGTTGCCGCTAATAGAATGATTACGGAACAGACAGCAAAAGAGATGGCTAAAATTTTTCTTGAGGTCATAATAGCACCCGGTTTCACAAAAGAGGCACTAGGGATATTTTCGGGGAAGAAAAATCTCAGACTTATTGAAGTCGAGGGAGCAGATTTCAACGACGGACGAGGTTTACACATAAGGAGGATACAAGGGGGAATTTTGGTTCAGGATGAAAACAATTCGTTATTGGAGGAAATAAGGGTAGTGACAAACACCGCCCCCGGTGAAGACGAAATAGAAGATCTATTATTTGCCCTGAGGGTAGTAAAACACGTAAAATCAAATGCGATTGTGATTGCACGAAACAAACAGACCCTGGCCATAGGGCCCGGGCAGACGAGCAGGATCTGGGCATTACAAAATGCAATCAGAAACAGTGTACACCCATTAAAAGGGAGTGTACTGGCTTCGGACGCTTTTTTCCCGTTCAGGGATTGTGTGGATGAGGCGGCAAAGGCAGGTGTCAGTTCCATTATTCAGCCCGGCGGTTCTGTTAATGATGCAGAATCCATAGAGGCCTGTAACGAACACGGCATTTCCATGATGTTCACGGGAATGAGGCATTTTAAGCATTAATACTAACAACAGGCAGGTGTACATATGAAAATATTAGTTGTAGGCGGCGGCGGCCGGGAACACGCTATAATCTGGAAACTCAACCAAAGTCCATTGGTAAAAGAAATATACTGTGCCCCCGGGAATGCGGGCATAGGGACAATTGCAAAAAATGTTGATATTTCATCGGATGATACAGAGAAACTCATAAAGTTTTCTCGGGAAACAGGCATTGATTTGACCGTAGTAGGACCCGAGGAGCCCCTGGTAAGGGGCATAGTGGACAAATTCCGACAAAAGGGATTAAAAATAATAGGCCCTACCGAACATGCAGCACAGCTTGAGGGCAGTAAAGCATTTGCCAAGGGATTCATGAAAAAATATAATATCCCCACGGCGCAATACAATGTTGCAACAACATTTGAGCAGGCAAGTGCAATTATAGAAAACTGTTCTTACCCTGTAATGGTTAAGGCCAGCGGTCTTGCAGCGGGGAAGGGTGCATTCATTTGCGAAAGTAAAGGAGAGGCCCTGAACATGGCAAAAAAATTACTGGATGAAAAAATACTGGGCAAATCCGGCGATAATATAGTCATAGAAGAGTTTTTACACGGCACGGAAACATCCATACTGTGTTTTATAGACGGCAACACCATCATTCCCATGGCAAACAGCCAGGACCACAAACGGGCATTTGATGGAGATGAAGGCGAAATGACCGGCGGAATGGGTGCTTTTTCACCTAATTATGTGTATACGGAAGAAATTGCGAAACGGACGGAAGCGGAAATTTTGCAACCAACATTGATCGGCATACAAAAAGAAAAGATGGACTACAGAGGTATTATTTATGTAGGGCTTATGATTACAAAGGAAGGCCCGAAGGTTTTGGAATATAACGTGCGTTTCGGGGATCCCGAGGCCCAGACAATATTGCCCAGACTGGAAACAGACCTGGCAGAGATATTTAATAAGATAGTGGACGGAAGGTTAAAGGATATAAATATTAATTGGTCTGAGGAGGGGACGGTTTGTGTTATGTTAGCCTCCGAGGGATACCCCGGCAACTATAAAAAAGGTTTGGAAATTAAGGGTTTGGAGAACATTTCCAAGGATTTGTTAATATTCCATTCGGGAACAGCAAAGGACGGGGAACACGGGGAACGAATCACAACAAATGGTGGTAGGGTGTTAGGTATAGTAGGCAAAGGTAAAACAATAGATGAGGCGAGGGAAAAAGTTTATAAAAATATAGGTAAAATCAGTTTCAAGGGAGCCTTTTATCGCACCGATATAGGTTTTGGGAGGTGAGAGGCGGACAAGGTCGTCCCCCTGTGTCCTAATTCCCATGGTTCATTGCAACTAAGATCACCTAAACATCAGGCAGATCGCCTGACTGAAGAAAGAAGAGATTAATTTATGAGTAAAACATTAGGCATAATAGGAGGAATGGGGCCCCTGGCCACCGTGAACCTATTCAACAAAATAGTTCTTAACACAGATGCACAAAACGATCAGGAACATATACATATATTAATTGACAGCAACACCAATATTCCCGATAGAACCGCTTTTCTATTGGGGAAAGGTAAAGACCCTACAGAAGAATTGATTAAATCAGCAATTAGACTCGAAAAAGCAGGTGCTGATTTTTTAATTATGCCTTGCAATACAGCCCACTATTTTTATGAAACCATAAAAGAGAAAATAAATATTGATTTTTTAAATTTGATTGAAGAAACCGCGAAATATGCACAATCAAACTATCCAAACATCAAAAAAATTGGACTATTGAGCACGGACGGAACCCTCAAAGCTAAAATATATGATTTGTACTTTAATAGGCAAAATATTCAGGTTATAAGTCCCGAAAGGGAAATGCAAAATTCCATTATGGAAATAATATATGGAATCAAAGCAGGAAAAAAAGAAATTCAAATAGACGCAATATACAATACGATAGAAGAACTTAAGACCAAGGGAGCAGAAGTGTTTATATTAGGTTGTACCGAACTTTCCATAATAAATGAAATGTTCAATTTGGAAAAAAATCTTGCAGATGTTAAAAATGCCGGGGATGCCGTACATATTGTAGATGCGGTAAATGTTATAGTAGAAAAAGCCATAGGGTTTGCCGGAAAAAAGGTTTTAAAATAAATTTTAAAATAATGTATAGACTTCTTTTATCAGGTCAATAATTAGAACATGAGGAAGGGTTTAAAAGTTGTAATGTAGGTATTTTTTCTTGTCCCCCTTTAATATCTTATTACAATTTTGGGCCCTTTCCTTATTTATCCCGTATTCCGCTAAATGCATAATTATTTCCATGTATTTTGTTAATACAAATAATTAACAATAATATACAATTTGTTGTATAAAAATTTTTTCGGTGGAATACCGGGTTTACAACCCAAGCGGGCAAGAATTTGTCGTTCATTAGGGCTGAACGAAGGCAGGGTATGCGGCAAATAAAGTGTCCCCTTGCCACATTAAACATCCCCTTGTCACATCAGACTGTGTGAAAAATGTCATCCTGAGCGAAGCGAAGGATCTCGAATGGCCTAAAAACGAGATTCTTCGTTACACTCAGAAATTTGCACGTGTTACCCACACCACGATAAACGAAAGCATTATTGTAAAATATAGATCCTTCGCGGGTCAAGCTAATCCTGTTCGTCTCAG
>JAAZJW010000232.1 GCA_012800145.1 Clostridiales bacterium
ACCTTTCAAATATTTATGTATTACAATGTGAACCGCTTTTGAAATTTTGCCATGGTTCCCAACGACCTGCGTCCCCTTGTCCCGTGCCTTTCTTTAATGTGACAAATTGGGTACGTCCCCTTTTGTCACAAGCCTGGCCAACTGACCCCTGACCAACCGACCAACTGAATATTATCAGACTATTGTTCAACTACTATTTATGGTTCACCTAACATATCCTATTAACCGCATCAATATACGCATTTATACTTGCCTCAATAACGTCTATGCTCACGCCCCTCCCTAAATAATGATTACCTTTGTATCTGAGTTTCACAGTTGCAAAACCCAAAGCATCTGTTCCTTCAGTTACCGATTGGAGAGAAAAATCCTCAAGCAAAATATCCTTATCCAGACATTTTTCTATTGCACTGAATGCGGCATCTATAGGACCGCTGGCAAACGATATCCCCTCTTTGTCTTCACCGTCTATATTCAATACAACCGATGCGGTTGTTGTAATTGTATTTCCCGCATTTATTACAAATCTGTTCAGTTTATACCTGGCATCTTCACCAGCAATTCCCTTGGTCAAAATTGCTCCTATGTCCCTATCGAATACTTCCCTTTTCTGGTCCGCCAGCGCCTTGAATTTTTCAAAAGCTTCATTCAGTTCTTCTTCCGTAAGATCATAACCCATGGATTCTACCTTGTCTTTGAATGCATGGCGCCCCGAATGTTTACCGAGCACCAATTTGCTGGCTGTTAGACCTACAGACTCGGGAGTCATTATTTCATATGTCTCCCTTTTAGCCAGTACACCGTGTTGATGTATCCCAGATTCATGCGCAAAGGCATTAGCACCCACAATAGCCTTGTTCGGCTGAACATGAACCCCCGTTATTCCGCTGAGCAGGTTACTTGTTTTCACTATTTCTTTGGTGTTTATGTTAAAATCAATACCGTATATGTCCCGTCTTACGTCCAGGGCCATTACCACTTCTTCCAGCGCCGCATTTCCCGCCCTTTCTCCTATTCCATTGATAGTGCATTCGAGCTGTGTCGCTCCCGCTCTCACCGCGGCCAATGTATTGGCCGCCGCCAACCCTAAATCGTCATGGCAATGCACGGAGATTTGCACCGTATCTAAATACCTTGATTTACCCCTTATTTCCATGATAAAATCATAGAATTCGTTGGGCATGGCATAGCCTACCGTATCGGGAATATTTATAATTTTTGCTCCCGCTGTGATCACCCTATCGAATATTTCCGCTAAAAATCCCGGTTCACTCCTGGTTGCATCCTCGGCGGAGAATTCTATTTCGGGACAAAAATTTGCCGCATATTTTACCATTTCCTCCGCCATCTGTACCACTTCGTCAGGTTTCTTTTTTAATTTATATTCCATATGAATCGGTGAGGTGGCTAAAAATATATGAATTCTTGGCTTTGCCGCTCCCTTTACCGCTTCCCATGCTCTGTCTATATCACCCTTTACAGCTCTCGCCAGTACCGCTACAGTGGAATTTTTTATTTCGTTGGCTATAACCTGAACCGATTCGAAATCCCCATCCGATGCCGCTGCAAATCCGGCCTCGATGACGTCTACCCCCAGCCTTTCTAACTGTTTGGCTAAAATTAATTTCTCCCTCTTGTTCATACTGCAGCCCGGTGACTGCTCCCCATCCCTCAAGGTCGTATCAAAAAAACTTATTATCTTACCCATTTCCAATCCTCCCCCTTTGAACGATTGTTGAACCGTTGAACCGTTGTTAAATCATCGTTAAAAATATGTGTCCTAATTTAAGTAGACATATTGCGCAGTCAAACACTACAAATTTGTTCACTCCCTTTGGTCGTGCAAATTTGGTGTTTGTTGCGTTTGACCTACCATCGATCCAACACTCAAGCCTTTTAAAGCTGGAATTTACTGCTTGTTGATATCTCTACTAAACTGAAGGTATTCTGTTTATCGTTAACTGAGTGTCGGATCGGGTTAGGTCATAAAAAATCCCTCGTCTCTATAAGTATCAACTTATAGGGACGAAGGATCTTATCTTCGTGTTACCACCCTAATTCGCAGTAAACTGCCTCTTCCCGGACTATCATCCGATATCTATGTAACGGTAGAACCCGTCCCGACCTACTTATGTATATGTTCAGTCGAGAAGCTCAGAAGCTAGTATTATATACCCCCTGCTGCTGATTCACACCACCCATCAGCTCTCTGGAAACAAGGTATCGGTACCTTTCCCTTCATCATCGCTTTTTAACTTGTAATTAAAATTGATTATATATTCGATGTTATATAATTGTCAAGCATTTTTCGAATTTTTTGTGGTTATCTTGTGATAATATCTCCTCAAATTAGCTTAATACTATGAATATATTTTGAAAATTCAACTTTGTAACATATAATATCAAATATAGGATATAATTGTTAGATAGACATAATAATTTAATTTCCATCAAGCTTACTAACTCTCGAAATGTTATAAAAATAAATATAAAAGAACAGGTGATAAAATGAATAATAGCACCAAGGAATCAACACCGCGCAAGAGATACACCGTTAAGGAAGAAATAGCCAACAGCATAACACACGGTATTGGCATATTGTTCGGAATTACGGCGTTAACAGTTTTACTCACTTTTTCCATTCAAAAGAAAGAGGTTATATCCATAGTATCCTTCAGTATTTACGGTCTGTGTATAATACTGATGTATCTGTTTTCCACCCTGTACCACAGCATTTCCAACCAAAGAACGAAAAAAATATTACGAGTATTTGACCATTCATCCATATACCTGTTTATTGCCGGAACCTATACACCCATTGCTCTTCTTTCAATGAAAGGATACCTGAGAATCATCATTTTGGCAGCCGTATGGTCTATCGCGGCATTCGGTGTGGTATTCAAGATAACCACCCATTCCAAAATGGATCGGTTCAGAAAGCTGTCCCTGGCATTATACCTGGGCATGGGCTGGATTGCGGTATTTACCATAAAACCGGTAATCGCAGCGACATCTGCAAGATTTTTTGCATGGATTTTAGGTGGTGGCTTGATGTATACACTGGGAACCATATTTTATAGTATTAAGGAATTGCCTTATAGCCATGCGATTTGGCATGTGTTTGTTTTAGGTGCCAGCATAATTCATTTTCTGGGCATATTTTTGCATTTAGTTTGATAAAAAGGATAGGCAAATCAGCCTATCCTTTTAAAATCCTAGGTTTTTAATAATTAAATAACAAAAAGTTATTGTGGTGCAATTTTCTTGTCATATATATATCTGAGAAATATAACACTCAATGCGAGGGATATTATTTCGGCTATTGGAAATGACAACCATATCAGATCTATGTTCCCGAACAAAGACAATATATGTGCGGCGGGTAACAGCACCACCAATTGCCTTGAAACAGCAGTGAGCAAACTCAGCAGAGCATTACCAAAGGCCTGAAATACCGCACTCGTCACAACACTGATACCTGCAAAAATATAACTTAAACTGATAATACGTAAGGCTGGAATTCCAATGCTGAGCATATCTTCCGATGCATTAAAGGGTGCCAGTATCTTTTCAGGCAATATCTGAATCAAAATCAAGCCGAAAATCATAATACAGAAGGCATAGACAATGCTCAATTTAATAGTCCTGATAAGCCTCCCCTTGTTCCCTGCCCCATAATTGTAAGCGATAATAGGAACCATACCGTTGTTTAGACCAAAAACCGGCATAAATATAAAGCTTTGCAATTTAAAATATATTCCGAAAACAGCAATAGCTGTGGAAGAATATCCCTTCAAAATATTGTTCATTCCGTAAGTAGTGATGGAAATAATAGCCATCATGGCCATAGAAGGAATACCTACAGAATAGATATCCTTGATAACCCTCAAATTAGGCCTAAAGCCCTTCAGCCTTATACTGATTTCCCCATTCACTTTAAAATTAAAAACGATAACCAGGGTAGCCGCCGTTATCTGCCCGATAACTGTTGCGATGGCCGCTCCCGCCGTTCCCATTGCAGGCATTCCGAAATATCCGAATATCAAAATAGGGTCAAGAATAATATTTACAATGGCACCTACTCCTTGTGAAATCATTGTATAAAGGGTTTTCCCGGTAGACAGCAACAGCCGTTCGAATACAATATGAACAAATCTACAAATAGACCCTATACAAATAATACTTAAATAGGAGACGCCATATTCTATGATTTCCGCATCATCGATCTGGAATGTAAAATAAGACCTGGAGAAAAAGAGACCAAACACCAAAAATAAGACATAACTGACTAATCCCAGCAATATACCATTGTTAGCCAGGTTATTGGCCTTTTGAATATCCCCTTCCCCAAGGGCTCTGGAAAGAAAAGCGTTAATTCCCACGCCGGTTCCCACAGCAATAGCGATTATGAGGTTCTGCACGGGAAAAACCAAGGTAACCGCGGTCAATGCATTTTCACTGACCTGGGCCACAAATATACTGTCTACCACGTTGTAAAGTGCTTCCACCAACATGGATATCATGATGGGTAAAGACATATTTATCAATAATTTTTCAACGGGCATAATACCCATTTTGTTTTCTTCTGTTTGTACCATTTTTGCTCCTTTGCTGTACTATCTATTCAGTAATTGCGGCATATTCAATGGAAACTACTTTATCATCTTCAACTAAAAACGAAATTTTGGATTTATCTAACTCATATGTGTACATACCTGAACTCTTGGTATGATTATCACCATATATCAATAGGACATCATCTAAACCGCAATATAAATAGATGCCTTCTTTAGTAGAAACACTGTCGTCTAAAAATATGACAGATGCCACATGGTCCACCCCATCTATTTCGTATGTATGGAGCTCAAACCCGCCATATGTATAAATTTTGTCTAGTCCTCCAAATGCACAACTTTCTGCTTCAAAATAGTCTATATATTCTCCCAAGTTTTCCAAGATGGGATCTGCCTTCCCATTCATGGCAACTTTAGTACCGTTATATTCAAATACATAACCCTCGGAGTTTTCATCATTGTCCGATTTTTCGGCAAATTCCACCGGTATGCTGTTGTCTTTATTGTCATCTAAATCCTTTGATGTATTTTCCTTACCGCCACAACCGGTCAACAGCAAGATTAACATGATTAACAACAAACCTGTTCTTTTCATTGTTATTTCCCCCGTTCAAAAATATAGTCATAACAATTAAAACATGCAGATACACTAAAAATTCTAAATCGAGTTGTTGCCATAGAGCCTTGCATTTTCGCCATTGTTATGAGATTCCCACATTTTTGTCATCCTGAGACGAGCAGGATAAGTTTTCTGACCCACGAAGGATCTAAAAACGGGATTCTTCCCGACACTCAGTTACCGGTTTAAATAAATCTGTCATAATGATTTAAATAACAGTAACTGCGAAAGGGGCTTATTAAAAACCTGAGTGTTGGGTCAGAATGACAGAAAGCGGGAATCGTTACGGTGCCTGCGTACCAACAGTTTTCAGGCGTCCATATTTCTCAATCTCCCTATATTGATTTTCCTTTACTTTATAATAAAAGTCAACCTTCTCTTGCCATATCTCGCTAAGCACCTTATCATCCCTTCTATCCTTTATCTGATAGTTTTCACTCAGAATTTTACCAAAATAGACCGACAGTTTTTCCGCTCCCGATACATTCAAATGCAACCCGGCATCGTAGGTATCTTCATCGAAATCGATGCCCACCTCTTCAATCAATTTCAGAAAATTAATATATTGCAAATCATGTTTTTCCGCGTATTGCACCATCTGGGTTTCCCATTCATCGTACCAATAAGGATATAAGCTGGGCGCCTTAATTAATATTAACTCAATATTATTTTCCTTGCATAGATTTACAATACCATCGAGATAGTAATAAGCCCTTACTCCAAGTCGGTAATCAGGCAGTTTTTTCCCGACAGGGATGGAACCCACAGGCTTGACATCGGCCCTCATATAGTATCCATTATGAAACATTTTGTCCTTTTCCTTGTACATATATTGAAAATCCTCTTTTGTCAATTCACTCCATCTCGAGTGGTATCTCAACAATGGAAATAGGTAATCTATCAGATTTTCATCTTCCAGCATAGACGCCTTTATGGATTTCAATTTTGAAAAGGACATCTTCATACCGTCCAGCGCCAAGCGATTATAGGCCTCTTTTTGCGGTTCATCGTATTTCATCGCCAAAACATTAAAAACTACTATTTCAGGTTTTTCATATTTCAAGGTTTCTTCTAACAAGTAATATGATTGCCAAATCAACTGCTGGGCACTGCCGCGAATATAGCTGGTAATGCCGTATTCCTCCCAAAGAGTAATGGGAGAAAAACTCTCGTATACCTCGCAATCCCCGACAAATATCACATCATGGTTTCCTTTTTCACCATAATATTCTTCAATTAGGGAGCCTTCCGCTACTACAGATACATATTTAGGCATCAGTAATCTCTGTAATAAATGAAGACTTACCAATACAATACATATTACCACAAAAACAATAAAAAATCTTTCCCTTTTCATAACATCACCCTAAAACTGATTGTAAATAAACTGGCTCGGGTCATAACCTACTCCGTAAGCCCCGAACACCAAGATTGCAATAATCAAAACATAATATGCCAAGGAATTCACGGTATAACGCATTACAGTAGGCCTTTCCGCAATTTTGTGCCTTACACTTCCATCTCTTTGAATTAAACTGACAGTAACCAGAATAACAAGACCGACTAAAAGCACAATATAATCAGCCATTTTCAGATCAAGGTCCATTAATGTTCCGCTGAATAGTTCACCTGCATTGAATCTTGTGAACATTGTGCTGAACATCCTGAATGTCATGGGCACGTCCCTATAACAGTCAAACAACCTTAAACAACTCATCAACAGTACTGTTCGAACAACCTGGAACAGGCGGAATAAAAAGGTATGTTTTACATCAAATTTATTATGGAACCATTTATAAAAGGGTTCAAATTCCAGGGATATGATAATGACAATTCCGTTCATTAAACCCCATACAATAAAATTCCAACCGGCTCCATGCCAGACACCTGTTGTAAACCAAACGATAATTGTGGCGACATAAACCGGAATGCGCCTTCCTACGGCATTTCCAAAACGCTGTCTCGAATATTTGGACAGATTCAACATAGGCCTGCTAACCGAAATAGGATAAAACACATAATCCCTGAACCAGGTTCCCATTGAAATATGCCATCTTCTCCAATACTCCGTTATAGATTTTGAAAAGTAAGGCCTTTCAAAATTTTCCCGCACCTTGATGCCCAGCACCTGAGCAATCCCAATGGTTATATCAATACCGCCCGTAAAGTCGGCATACAGTTGATATGCGTAAAAAAGCATACCGATAAACACAAATGCTCCCTGGTATATGTCCGGATTTCGGATTATCGCATTAACCGCCACCAACATACGATCGGCAATCACAAGTTTTTTAAAGTAACCCCATATTATTCTTTGAAGACCTGAATTTACATTATTACCGCTATATGGATGTTCTACAAAAAGTGTTTGAGATAAATCATCAAATCTGCTGATAGGCCCCTGAACCAATTGGGGGAAAAAGGATACGAACAGTGCCAGCTTGAAAATATTTCTTTCAGGGGGATGTTTCCCTCTGTAAACATCTATAATATATCCCATTGTCTGAAACGTATAAAATGATATACCCATGGGCAGTATTAGGTTCCAAAAAGAAAACTGTCTTTCACTTCCAAAGGATCGGTAGATATAATTGATGTTTGATATAGCAAAATTAGTATATTTAACCACAGCCAGAATTCCAAAATTAAGGATCATACAGAATAAAAGCCATTTCCACTGCCTTGATTTTATGGATGACTTATAATCTTTTTTCTCTTCGCGTGTTAATTTATCCTTATGTCTGGCTAAATGCCTGGACTGGACATTATACAAATCACCAATTTCACAGCCTACAAAATAGGTTGAAATGGTTGTTAAGGAAATATACAATATAAATTTAGGATTTGCAAAATAATAGAACAGATAACTTGCCCCGAGAAGCAGTTTCCACTGATGCCTTTCGGGGATCATATAATAAAATATAAATAATAAGGCTATAAATATTATAAATCCATATGAAGTAAATAGCATACATAGACTCACCCTATCAATTTTATGGTGTCATGGGGGCATCAGACTGTGTGAAAAAGCACTTTTCCCGCTTTTTGTCATTCTGAGTGTA
>JAAZJW010000233.1 GCA_012800145.1 Clostridiales bacterium
AACACTAAAATTGCTATGGCTGTAAAGGACAGAGTTTTTATTAAACCTTCCTTCCTGCTTTTATCGTTTAAAATTATAGAGTCAAGAACATCAGTATCATTTAGATCCAAACCCTTAGCATCTGCCTTGCTTTTAATATTAATTGTATCCATAGCTACCTAAACCCTCTCCATTATTTTTTCCCGTTTTTCTTCTGCACCGCTAATATAGACATAAATTCAAATGCAATGTTTGCAGCAAGCAACGTAGTTATTTCGCAACTGTCGTAACAAGGTGCAACTTCTACAATATCAAAAGCTACAAAATTCAATTCTTTTAATGCTCTTAATATCCCTAAAGTCTCATATGAAGTAAAACCTCCAACCTCCGGTGTTCCTGTACCCGGGGCATATGCAGGATCAACAAAATCGATGTCAAAGGTTAAAAATACCTTGTTGTTCCCTACTCTTTCCTTTATTTGGTTTATAGTTTCCTCAAATCCAAGTTCCCTGACCTCATGAGCAGGTATAACTTTTAAGCCAAGCTCAGCTGCTTTTTTAAATTCATCAGGATCGTATAGTGAACCTCTCATACCAACCTGAATGGATGTATGAGGGTCTATTAAACCTTCTTCTATTGCCCTTCTAAAGGGTGTTCCATGATTATACCTTTCTCCGAAAACCTCCTCGTTTATGTCGGCATGTGAATCAAAATGCACTAATGATACCTTTCCATGTCCCTTTGCAACGGCCCGTAATTCCGCCAGGGTAATGGAATGATCTCCACCTAGGGCAATTGGTACTACTCCGGCCTGTACTATAGGAGTCAACTCTTTTTCAATGTTTTCATATGTTGGTAGTATATATCCCGGAATAACCTCAACATCCCCATAGTCACCACCTTTTAGTTCATCAAGAATGTTGACCTCTAAAATAGCATTGTTGGGTTTCATCATAACTGAAATGTTCCTTATGCCATTAGGACCAAATCTGGAACCGACCCTGAAGGAACTGGCGGTGTCAAATGGTATCCCAACTACGACAAAATCCAAACCATCTAAACTCTCGATTTTCTGCATTCTCATGAAATTACCCATATTACAAAATCTGGGTGAAGAAAGTGCGCTTGCAGGTTGTTTTATTTCTTTACTACTCATACTGAATCCCTCCATTTTTTTATAATAGTATAAATGTTACTATTATATAATAATGCAATTACCGTGCCAAAAATCCTTACCATCGGAAAATCCACGCTGCAATTTAAAAAATAAACACTTAGTTGGATTCCTCGGGAACATCCTCTATTATGGCCTATTCCATGAAATGATAAGGGTTTGGGGGCCTTTAAAATAACTGCGCATAGACTATCCCTTGATAAAAAAATTGCACAATAATTAGCTCCCATTTTGAAACAGGGGTTAGTCATTGTGCAATTTTATATGAATTCCAATTCTTTTAACACAACATATAGAATTTTTTCTATCAAAACAGGGTTTGTTCGTCTTGTAAGTCCGATTTAATGCCTGATTTGTGGGGTTTCTGCTTGAAAAGAACTTTTTCTATCAAAATAGAATTTTTTCGTTTTTGAATTCCAACCCAACACTCTTTCCATCACCTCAAGCCCAGTTATTGCAAAAATATAAAACCCAAGCCAATTAAATTCTATTTTTTAAACAAAATTTAATTGGCTCGGGGTGTTGAAATTTAATATCTTTTTCTCCTTGAAGACGATAAAATACCTAATTCATCCCTGTATTTAGCTACAGTCCTTCTTGATATATTTATACCCTTGTTCTTTAGTTTGTTTACTATTTTTTCGTCACTCAAGGGTTTTTTACAGTCTTCCCTACTAATTATATCCTTAATAAAAACCTTTACACTTTCTGAGGAAATCCCTTCACCGGTGTCTTTTTCCACTCCACCGGAAAAGAAATACCTCAGCTCAAATGTTCCAAAAGGTGTGTCCACATACTTCCCACTGGTAGCTCTGCTGACCGTTGATTCATGGACCCCGATTTCGTCCGCAACTTCCTTTAACGTCATGGGTTTTAAATATTTCTTCCCGTTCTCAAAAAAGGCAATTTGCTTTCTTACTATTGTCTTGCATACCTCACGAATTGTTCTTTTCCTTTGCTCAATGTTTTTTATCAGCCAAACCGCAGAATCAAGCTGCGCATTCAAAAATTTTTTAACATCAGGATTTCCATCACCTGAGGCAATCATTTTTTTATAATCACTACGTATAACCAACCCTGAGCCACCATAATCATTATCCAGTATTATATATTCGTTTCCAATTTTTTTGATTATAATATCCGAAATAATATATCTATTCTGACTACGTGCAAAATCCCTACCCGGTCTCGGTTCCAAGGTTTTTATAAAGTCACAATAATCCTGAACTTTTTTGGTGGCTATCCCAAGCTGCTTAGCAATGTATAAATACCTATTTGAAGCAATATCACATAAATGCTTTTTTATTAAAGTATAAATTTTTTCGTCTTTTATCCCCAGTGAACGTAACTGAATTAACAGACATTCCTCTAATGTTCTTGCACCTACACCCGCAGGTTCGAGGCTTTGGATTATTTGCAGAATATCTTCGATAACATGTTGCTCCTCGTTAAAATAGCTTGCAATCTCCTCAACGGTAGCCGTAAGATAACCCCTGTCATCTATACTATTTATTATATATTCCCCCACTTCGATATGTTTTGGATTCGCCATAACCAGGCTATATTGGGATAGTAAATGCTCCTGTAATGTGATCTCCGTCGCGGCAATATTTTCAGGATTAAATTCATTATCTTCGTTATAGTAACTGCCCCCTGTATATTCGGAATTATCAAAACCTTCGGTATACTCCTTCCAGTCAATTTTTTTTGTCTTGTCTCCTTCCGGCTCTGTATCCTGTAAATATTCATTCCCTGCAATTTCTTCTGTTTTTTCCAACACAGGATTTTTTTCTAACTGTTCATCGATATATCTTTCCAACTCCAAAGAGGTGAATTGTAATATTTGAATTGCTTGTTGCAATTGAGATGTCATAACTAATTTCTGGGATTGATTTAATTGCTGACTGAATTCTATTTGCATAGGTATCACCCTTATATAATAATGTTCAGTCCCATTATATCACTTGACCCCGGCTTCAAAAAGCACCTAAAGATTTTTGCTAAAATTGGCATAAAAATTGCTAAAACCTTGTTGGGCTTTAGCAATTTTTATCTCTTATTATTTATATTTTACAGATATCCTGCAGCCTTAATCGCTTCTGTTGCTTCTTCTATTTTTGCTTCATTTACCAGCACCACAGGACCGGTACAACCCATTCCGCCTTCAGCGTAAATTCCTACTTTCCAAACTGCTATAACTGCATCATCTATGTCCAGAACATCTATACCGGAGATTTCTCCTGTTACAATTTCTGCAGGAGGTGCTTCTACTTTTTCCTCAGCTTTAGGTTTGTCAGCTTCCATCAGACCGTCTATGATGCCGTCTAAACCGGCCTTTCTGGCTGCTGCAAATTCTGCTTTTACAACCTCCTTTATGTTACCTTTCGCAAGTTCGCCGGCAAATTGTAACGCGCCTGCTGCGACCGGTGCACCGGATGCCCTCGATAGGATTAATACTACTCTGTCATAACCGTCGCCACCCACACCGGGGCCGTATCCAAATCCTGCTGCCTCATAACTTCCACCGGTAGTATATGAGGAAAATACCTTCATCAAAATGTTTCCGGTAAGTGTATCTTGTACCATTATATCAGGTGTTCCTGCCAAGAGGTCGTTACCCCTCATTACAACTCCACCGTCTGCTCTCATGGATTCTGCAAAGTTTATTTCATATCCGTTTTCATTAAGTGTTCTTAGGGTTCTTTCTACAGTTCTTGCGCCGTCAACATTTAGAAGCCCTACAGTAGGTTTTTCTTTTCCGATCGCTTTAGCTACAGCGATACCACATACTGCATTCTTGACCATGGCTGCTATCCTGTGTGAAGCTGTTGACCCTGTAGTAGATGCCAAAATCATCTCTTTGCCCTTGGCGGGTGTAACAACCCTACCAATAGTTGCAACACCTATCGGGAAAGGATAATGTGCTGTAACACAAGCCTGTATATATCCGCTATCCAAAAGTTCTTCCATCTTTTTATGAGCTTCATCTTCATTGTTAGCTTCTGCTATTTCAAGATCTGTATCCATGTCTTTAGGTCCGATTAACACAATGTCATATCCCTTTGCAACCCTGGCTGCTATTTCAGCACCTTTAACCAGGTTTTCTACCCCATGCTCATTGCCTACGGTAGTGATACCTACCTTAACCTTCTTTCCAAAATCTCCTGTTTCTATACCGTCCGCTATGTCATTCAATACTCTGCCTACCATATCCCTAACGACTTTGTTGCTTTCACCCATTTATGTTCACCCCCTTATTCTTCTGATAAGTGCGATGCGAAACCTCTTATTGCCTCAGCTATCATGGATTTTATTTCTTCTTCGGAAACTCCTACGGCTTCTGCTTCACCTTCGCCGGTATTTTGTTCCATAATTATAGATACACCGTCAAATAGGTTTGTCATTCTGCCAAGGAATAAACTTCCTTTTCCGATAATCATTGCTCTGTCTATTTTACCTTCCTTAAGATCTTCTATAGCAAATCCCATGTATGGAACTCCTGATGGTATATGTCCTTGTGTAGGAGCCCAACCCGGCATACCGAATTCATCAGCAAAAGTACCTACTTGTGCCCTTTCCAGATCGCCTTTCTTAACTCCCAATGCTGCGATCATCTTATAGTTAGCTTCAGGAACGTCTCCTGCTCCTGCAGGTTTTGTAATATCCGGATTTTGCATTTCAGCCGAATATTTATTCACATCAGTTATTTTTAGTCCTCCCCTTTCTAACGGGTCGGTAACTAAGGATGAAATAACTGCCTGTGGAGAAGAACCTGTGCCCACAGTATGCTTACCTACCAAATCAGATCTGAGAATGGGGCTAACCCCGTCGTCTTCGCCAATTAATATAGCAAATCCGGCTACAACGTCTTCCAGTATAGGTATGTCTTGTCTTACGTGGTCCTTACCATTCATTCCAAGTTTTGCAGTCGCACCACCGGCTACAATAACTACATTTTTATATGTGCCTGAACGTACCAATGCGGCAGCTTCAATTAAAGCATGAACAGGGGCAGCACAGAATCCTCTGGTATCGGAACCTGATGCATTTACAGCTCCTACCTGTTCTGCTACAGCCTTAGCAAAGTTTCCTCCGCCTCTTTGGTTCATATCCCCGCAAGCTTCTTCGGAACATTCTATAACATAGTCAACTATAGCAGGGTCAATATCATTTTTGTATAAAAGTTGCAAGAAAGCCAATACAGCCGAAGCCTTAGATGCTATATTTTCAAGCATTACATGCGCGCTTAGGTTTGCATCTATAGCATGAGCCCTTTTAACACAGCCCACAACCTCATCGTTATGGTATAATGCTTCCGCACCTTGTTCCTCAATAAGTTTACTGATGGCATCTGCATCTACTCCGTCTCCCAGCCTGCCCACCATGTCTTCAGTCACTAAAGGATAGGCACTCACTTTATCCTTTACCGAGGCTGTAAAATCACTGCTTAAAGAAACCAGGTCAAAGGAATCAACTATTTTCATAAATGCAATAAATTCATCTTGCGGTGTAACCTCACCAAGTTTACCGTCTCTTTCCGCACCTTCCACCTTTTTGTCATACCATGGTGCTTCATAATTTTTTAGTTCCTCAGGTCTTAACGATCCTATATAAACCTGGTTCGGAGGATAAGCCACAACATCCTCATAACTGCGCAAGCTTTCCGGAACCTTTTTTAGATATTCGGAGTCCGGATTTACTACCATTTCAGTTGTTTGTGTAGTACCATTATAGAAAACCATGTCCGGTGTATGTACAAGAACATACCCGGCAGCCTTTGCTACAGCATACGACATAAACGACACCCCCAAA
>JAAZJW010000234.1 GCA_012800145.1 Clostridiales bacterium
AAACACGCCTTTTTTTTAGTTAACGGTACATCCGGAGGGATTCAAGCCATGATAATGAGTGTCTGTAAACCCGGGGACAAAATAATCGTCCCCAGGAATGTCCATAAATCTATTGTAAACGGGATGATACTTGGTGGGGTAAACCCTGTTTACATTCAACCGGAAATTGATGAAAAGTTGGGCATAGCCAATGGCGTTACTGCCCGGGAGGTCGAAAAAGCGATTTTATCCAACCCCGAAGCCAAGGCGGTCTTTTTAATTAACCCTACTTACTACGGTGTCACCTCAGATTTAAAAACAATCGTAGATATAACGCACAAACATAATATGCTGATGCTGGTGGACGAGGCCCATGGGACACATATGTATTTTCATGAAGATTTTCCATCTACGGCAATAGAATCAGGTGCGGATATGTGTGCAATAAGTATGCATAAGACAGGGGGTTCCTTGACGCAAAGTTCAGCCCTTATGATAGGCGGTGATAGAATAAACCCGGAGTCTGTAAAATGGGCCCTGAATTTGCTCTCTACATCCAGTTCCTCTTACCTATTGATGTGTTCTCTTGATGTTGCAAGGAAACAACTTGCCATTAATGGTCATAAGTTGCTTTCCGACACCTTATATTTAGCTCGGTGGGCCCGGAAGGAAATAAACAAAATAG
This sequence comes from Clostridiales bacterium, assembly GCA_012800145.1. Classification (GTDB taxonomy): domain Bacteria; phylum Bacillota; class Clostridia; order Peptostreptococcales; family Natronincolaceae; genus JAAZJW01. Next base: position 665 of record JAAZJW010000234.1, read on the forward strand.
ACGGGTTTTATTCATTTGGCAAAGAGATGATAGGGCAACAAGGCTGTTTTGATTTCGATGAAACCAAGCTTGGTATAAATGTACGAAGTTTAGGATACACAGGGTATGAAATGGAAAAAAAGTTAAGGAAGGAATATAATATACAGATTGAACTGGCCGATCTTAACAATGTACTGGCCATTGTAAGTCTGGGTGACAGAATGGAAGATCTGTCGATATTGGTTGACAGTTTAAAGGACATAGCAAGTAAATCTGATATAAAAACTTATAACAGTTTAAAACCACCACCTAAATATCCCAACAGCGTCATATGTCCAAGGGACGCATTTTATATGAACAAAAAACTGACTAAACTTATAGATTCGGAAGGTCAGTTATCAGGGGAAACTATAATAACCTATCCGCCCGGCATTCCCATTGTTTGCGCAGGCGAGTTGATAACCAAGGAAATAATCGAATACCTGACTGTATTAAAATCGGAAGAGTGTCATTTACAAGGGGTAACAGATGCATCTCTCGACTATGTTAAGGTACTCGATATCGATTCATAACGGTTATGAAAATCGAAGTAAAACCACACTACACAATTAACATTATTCCGACTACAACCAGACCCGCACCTATTATTCTAATCATTGTGACCTGCTCTCCCAAAAATATAATGGACATAAGTATCGTCACCAGCGGAGAGCTGGACATAATAACTGTCACCACGGAAATGTCTCCTTTCTTTATTGCGGCATAGTATGCCAGGTCCCCTATAAATGTGGCGAGAAGTGCCTCAATGGCGATAAATACCCATGTAATAAAAGTAATATTCTTCATTTTGCTGATGCTGCCTTCAAAACCCATGGAACCTAAAGCGAAAATAGATGCTGTCAGGGTTCTGATGATCAATCCGGGTAGGGGATCCAAATTGTCCAGTCCCACCTTCGCGAATACAGGGGCAATACCCCAACAAACCATAGCAAATATGGCTATCCAAAATACCACACAACTCGCCCCCTTGTTTTTATGTCTCTAATTTAAAAATTATTCTACTGTTCATTTATTATGTCTTTATTTATTTTTATTGAACTAAATAGTTAGGATATACCTCCTATTTTTCTAATAGTAATATATATGAGTAAATAATGGAGGTAATTTATATGCTGTTTGCAGGTTCATGTCTAACCAAGATAAAAAACAATAATTCATTTTTTTCGTTTTTAATCAGTCAGGCTATTTCATGTTTTGGGGATGCCTTTCATTTTATTGCCATAACAGCCTTACTTATAAGACTGACCGGCTCCGGGGCATCGGCTAGTTTTATAGTAATATGCACCCCCATCTCCAGTCTCTTTCTGTCCCCCTTTGCGGGTAGTTTAGGAGACAGGCTTAACGAAAAATATTTTCTGGCCTTCCTTAACTTAGTAAAATCATTTGTTATACTGGCCTTTCTGTTAAGCTATAATGTGCCGGCCACATACATGCTCATGCTTGTTTTAGCCTCCCTGGATACCATAAGCAATCCCCCGGAGAAAAAAATAATTACAAAATTGCTCAGTAGCAGGGATATAATGACCGGGAACTCCCTCCTCACAGGGATAGTAGGGTTTACATTCATTATCGGTCCCATGGTATGTGGTATTATAATCGAACTGTGGGGACTTGAAACAATATTTATGATCATCAGC
>JAAZJW010000235.1 GCA_012800145.1 Clostridiales bacterium
CACATTTTTGTCATCCTGAGACGAACAGGATTAGCTTGACCCGCGAAGGATCTATATTTTACAATAATGCTTTCGTTTATCGTGGTGTGGGTAACACGTGCAAATTCTGAGTGTAACGAAGAATCTCGTTTTTAGGCTATTTGAGATCCTTCGCTTCGCTCAGGATGACATTTTTCACACAGTCTGCCGGTTCTTCTGGTGTTGATTCAGTTTGCCGTCCCCACTCTAATTTAATCCTTAATATTTTTTTGTATAATACATAGTAGTAAGGTATAATGTTTTATAATGTACCATAGAATAAAATACAATGCAATCAATAATTCAAAGGGGAAGATCGCATGATCAGTAAACGAAAAGCTGTAATCGGGGCCCTGATAATTATCATACTTACTACTATTATAAATTTTACAGTTAGCAACGTAGTGACATCATCTTTAGGGTTCGGATATGCAATACCGAGGAGTAGTTATAAGCAATATGAGAAATTTATAACACTCAAGAATTATCTGTTAAAAAACTATTATAAGGAACTGGATGAGGACGAGCTTGTTGAGGGTGCCATAAAAGGCATGTTCAATAGTATAGGCGACCCGTATACGTTATATATGGATGAAAGGGAATACAGTGATTTAGTTACCAGAACACAGGGAATTTATGGAGGTATCGGTGTAATCGTGACCCCGGGTGAAGATGGTTACGTAACCGTGGTGTCCCCGATAGAAGATACGCCGGGAGAAAAAGCTGGGCTTATTCCGGGGGACCGAATAATATACGTGGATGGCGAAGCGATATTCGGTGATAAACTGGATTATGCTGTAGACCTGATGAAAGGGGAACCGGGAACAAATGTAAGGCTCTCAATTTCGAGGGAGGGCAAGGATGAAATATTCGATGTGGTTATTACAAGGGAAGAAGTTCGGCTTAAAACGGTCCGTTCCGAAATTATAGACAAAGACATCGGTTATATCAGGATCAGCATGTTCGATGAACAAACCGCTAAGGATTTCAAGGAACATTTAGGGTTATTGAAAAAGAAAAATGTTAAAGGGATTATTCTTGATCTTAGAAACAATCCCGGAGGTTTATTGGACGAATGTGTGGAGATTGCCGATGAGATATTGGGGGAACAGATAATTGTATATACAGAAGACCGTAATGGAAATAGAAAGGTGGAAAGATCAGACAAAAGGCAGTTGAAGCTACCGATTACCGTTCTGGTGAATAAGGGGAGTGCAAGTGCCTCCGAGATTTTAGCGGGTGCGATTAAGGATGGTAAAAAGGGCAAAATAGTAGGCGTTACCACGTTTGGCAAGGGTTTGGTACAACAAGTCAAACCCCTCGCGGACGGAACGGGATTCAAGTTTACAATTTCCGAATACTTTACCCCCAACGGAACCAACATACACGGTACCGGGGTGGAGCCGGATATTGTGGTGGAACTTCCGGAAGAGTTGGAGGATGGGCTCGAAATCGAATCTTATGAAGACACACAGTTGAAAAAAGCCATAGAGGTATTGAGAGAAGAAATGTGAATAACCCCGTTTTCGCCCTGCATTTTATCTAGATGGAGTGTTCTTGAAAAATATATAAAAGTTAAAAATATTTGGAAAAAGATGTAATGCAATAAAAGCATCCCCGGAGCCTTGGGGATGTTTTTATTAGCTTTAAATCATGATATAATAGTAATGGTGGGCGCAAAAAGGGTCAGGCGGGGATGAGCAATCCTGTCCACCTGACTGAAAAAAGGTTAGAAGTCGGAATCTAGAAGGGGAGATATATGTGGTAGAAAAGTTTAAAATTGTATCCGATTATAAACCTACAGGTGACCAGCCTGAGGCAATAGATGCCTTGGCTAAAGGCATCATTTCGGGAGCAAAACATCAGGTATTATTGGGAGTTACAGGTTCCGGAAAAACTTTTACTATGGCAAATGTAATAGAAAAGGTCCAAAAACCCACCTTGGTAATTGCTCATAATAAAACTTTGGCTGCACAACTTTGCAGTGAATTTAAGGAATTTTTTCCGAACAATGCGGTGGAATATTTTGTAAGCTATTATGATTATTATCAACCGGAAGCATATGTTGTGCACAGTGATACCTATATAGAAAAAGATGCGTCGGTTAACGATGAAATTGATAAATTGAGACACTCTGCTACCTCAGCTTTGTTGGAAAGGCGTGATGTTATCATAGTCGCCAGTGTTTCCTGTATTTATGGTTTGGGAGATCCGGGGGAATATAAAAGATTGGTGGTTTCTCTCAGAACAGGTATGGAAAAAAGCAGAGAAGAAGTTTTAAGACAACTGGTGAACATACAATATGAAAGAAATGATATAAACTTTGTGCGCGGAACCTTTAGGGTGAGGGGAGACGTCGTGGAGATATTCCCGGCCTCATCCGGGGACAATGTTCTTCGTGTTGAGTTTTTTGGCGATGAAATCGATCGAATAATAGAAGTAAACAGTTTAACGGGAGAAATAATTGGAATAAGACAGCACGCTTCCATTTTTCCCGCATCTCACTATGCCACAAGCTCGGAAAAAATAGAACAGGCTATAAAATCGATAGAAAAAGAATTAAAGGAGCGCGTTCAATATCTTAAAAAAGAGAACAAATTGGTAGAAGCACAAAGGTTGCAACAACGTACAATGTATGATATTGAGATGTTGAGGGAAGTGGGATTTTGCCAGGGCATAGAGAATTACTCGAGACATATAACAGGGCGAGCACCGGGGAGCAGACCCTATACACTCATAGATTATTTCCCTGACGATTATTTAACTATTGTAGATGAATCCCATGTTACGTTACCACAGGTGAGGGCAATGTATGGCGGAGACCGTTCACGAAAAGAATCTTTGGTTAATTACGGTTTCAGGTTGCCGTCTGCCTATGACAACAGGCCCCTCAACTTTGAAGAGTTTGAACGATTGGTAAATCAAATTTTATATGTAAGTGCTACCCCGGGGCCTTATGAAATGGAGAAAAAGGACAAAATTGTGGAACAGGTGATAAGGCCTACAGGATTGCTGGATCCGATGATTGAAGTCAGACCTATTGAAGGACAGATTGATAATTTAATCAGTGAAATAAACAAAAGGGTTGAAAAGAAACAGAGAGTGTTGATCACCACACTCACAAAGAAAATGGCGGAGGATTTGACGGATTATCTGAAGGAAATCGATATAAAAGTGAAGTACCTGCACTCGGATGTGAAGACCATAGAAAGAATGGAGATAATCAGGGACCTCCGTTTAGGTGAATTTGATGTTCTGGTAGGTATTAATTTGTTAAGAGAAGGTTTAGATTTGCCTGAGGTATCCCTGGTTGCTATACTGGATGCGGACAAAGAAGGATTTTTACGCTCTGAAATTTCGCTGATTCAAACAATCGGCAGGGCTGCGCGAAATGTGGAGGGAAAAGTCATCATGTACGCGGATAGAATCACTAAATCCATGAGAACAGCCATAGACGAAACCGAGAGAAGGAGAAGGATACAGGAGCAATATAACTCAGAGCATAATATAAAACCGAAATCTATTGAAAAAGGCATCAGAGATGTCATAGAAGCAACTAAGGTTGCGGAAGAAGAAGTTAAATACGGTAAGGCATCAATTAAAAAAGACTTGTCTGTCGGGGAATTTGAAAAATTAATCAGGAATCTTGAAAAAGAGATGATGAGGGCAGCCAAGGATTTACAATTTGAAAGGGCTGCAGAATTAAGGGATAAAATCGAGTCCCTTAAAAGGGACTTTACATCTTTGTCATCCTAAAATGAAAGGTACAAACGGTGCCTACAACGGCAGACTGTGTGAAAAAGCACTTTTCTCGCTTTTTGTCATTCTGAGTGTAGCGAAGAATCTCGTTTTTAAGCCATTTAAGATCCTTCGCTTCGCTCAGGATGACATTTTTCACACAGTCTGACGGATCTATGTTTATCATTGCTATGAAGGTCCCACATTTTTGTCATCCCAGAATGAGGGGTGTAAATGGTGCCTACGACGGATCTATGTTTATCATTGCTATGAAAGTCCCACATTTTTGTCATCCTGAGACGAACAGGATAGGTTTGACCCACGAAGGATCTGTATTTAGGGATAATACTTTCATTCATTGTGGTGTAGGTAACACATATAAATTTTAAGACGGACAGATTTGAGGGAAAAGTATGTTTAGGAAGGGATAATTAATGTCAAAAGATAAAATCATTATAAGAGGGGCGAGAGAGCATAATTTAAAAAATATTAATGTTGAAATACCCAGGGATAAACTCATAGTTATAACCGGAATTTCCGGTTCCGGGAAGTCCTCACTGGCTCTCGATACAATCTATGCAGAAGGCCAAAGGCGATATATAGAGAGTTTATCGTCATATGCGAGACAGTTTTTAGGACAAATGGAGAAGCCGGACGTGGAATATATAGAAGGTCTTTCGCCGGCAATCTCCATAGACCAAAAAGCTGCCAGCAAAAATCCGCGTTCCACTGTGGGTACGGTTACGGAAATTTATGACTATTTGAGACTGTTATTCGCCAGGGTAGGCATACCCCACTGCCCTATATGCGGTGTGGAAATCAGCCAGATGGAAGTGGAACAGATAGTGGACAAAATTATGGAATTGGAGACCGGCACAAGGTTGCAATTGTTGGCTCCCATTATCAGAGGGAAAAAAGGGGAGCACCAAAAAGTGTTGGAGGAAATAAAGAAAGAAGGTTTTGTAAGGGTTCGTATTGATGGGGAAGTAAGGGATTTATACGAGGACATTGAACTGGCCAAAACAAAAAAACACGATATAGAGGTAGTTGTAGACAGGATTGTTGTTAAGGAAGGTATACAGTCAAGATTGGCAGATTCTATAGAAACGGTGCTAAAACTCAGTGATTCGTTAGTGATTGTGGATATAATAGACAAGGAAGAGATACTGTTTTCTACAAAGTTTGCATGTCCCGAACATGGAATCGGGATAGAGGAGTTAGCTCCCAGAATGTTCTCATTCAATAGCCCCTTCGGTGCCTGTCCCCAATGTAACGGTATAGGATATATGAAAAATATAGACCCGGAATTAGTAATTCCAAACAGAGACCTGACAATTAGGGAGGGGGCCATAGCCCCTTGGAGCGGATCGGGACCTGCTAATGATAACACTTACTATTTTAAAATGTTGGAAAGTATAGCAAAGCAGTATGATTGTGATGTGGATACCCCGATAAGAGACCTGCCTGAAGAGCTGGTTGAAGATATACTGTATGGAAGCGGTAAGAAGAGAGTAAAATTTAGGTATGAGTCAAAATTTAGGGGTATAAGGGACTATTCCTCTATATTTGAGGGCGTTATCCCCAATCTGGCTAGGAGATACAGGACAACCAATTCCGAATACGCAAGGGCGAAAATCGAGGGATATACGGCGGAAAATAAATGTGAAACTTGTAAAGGTGCCAGGCTAAAAGATGTTGCCTTGGCAGTCACTATTGCGGACAAAAATATTTTCGAGATAACGGAGCTTTCCGTAAAGGATGCAAAACAGTTCTTTAATGAGTTGAAACTGGACGATAGAAAGACCTTTATCGCCAGACAGATATTGAAAGAAATTAAAGCCAGGCTGGATTTCCTGATGGATGTGGGCCTGGATTATTTAACCCTGTCGAGGAGCGCAGGGTCCCTATCCGGCGGAGAATCACAGCGAATCCGCTTAGCTACTCAAATAGGTTCCAGTTTGGTGGGAGTTTTATATATCTTAGATGAGCCGAGTATCGGACTGCACCAAAGGGATAACCATAAGCTGTTGAAAACCTTAAGGCATTTAACTGATCTCGGAAATACGGTAATAGTGGTAGAACACGATGAAGGTACCATGCACATGGCGGATCATATTATCGACATCGGCCCGGGTGCGGGCGTTCATGGTGGAAACATCATAGCAGAGGGCACTATAGACCAGATTATGCAAATAGAACAATCTGTCACAGGTCAATATTTAAGTGGTAGGAGAGCAATTGAGATCCCTGAAAGGAGACGGGAACCCAACGGCAATTGGTTAGAGATAATCGGTGCGAGAGAAAACAATTTAAAGGATATCGATGTTGAAATACCTTTGGGTGTGTTTACCTGTATTACAGGTGTTTCGGGGTCAGGCAAGAGTACACTGGTAAATGAAATACTGTATAAAAAGGTTGCCCAGGAATTGAATCGGGCAAAGCCAAGACCCGGGGCGCACAAAGAAATAAGAGGAATAGAACATATCGACAAGGTAATAGAAATAGATCAAAGCCCTATAGGAAGGACACCGCGTTCTAATCCTGCCACTTATACAGGTGTATTTGATGATATACGGGATATATTCGCACAGACCACAAAGGCCAGAATGCGGGGCTATTTAAAGGGAAGGTTCAGTTTCAATGTAAAAGGCGGAAGGTGCGAGGCCTGCAGGGGGGACGGTATTATAAAAATAGAGATGCATTTCCTTCCCGATGTATATGTGCCCTGTGAGGTATGCAAAGGCAAAAGATATAATAGGGAAACCCTGGAGGTAAAATATAAAGGCAAGACCATAGCCGATGTTTTGGAAATGAATGTGGAAGAGGCCCTTGCCTTTTTCGCAAATATACCGAGAATAAAAAGGAAACTGCAGACCTTATACGATGTGGGTTTGGGCTATATCAGACTGGGACAGCCCTCCACCCAATTATCCGGGGGAGAGGCCCAAAGAGTCAAACTGGCCTCCGAGTTGGGTAAAAGAAGTACGGGTAGAACATTATATATATTAGATGAACCTACCACGGGTCTCCATACCGCGGATATAGACAGGTTAATAGAAGTGCTTCAAAGACTTGTGGATGGCGGAAATGCGGTTTTAGTCATAGAACACAACCTTGACGTTATTAAAACAGCAGATTATATTATAGACCTGGGTCCGGAAGGCGGGGATGAAGGCGGAGAAGTTGTTGCCGCAGGTACACCGGAACAAATTACAACCATAGAACAGTCCTATACAGGCAAGTTTTTAAAACCGCTTATAGCCGAACCTATGCTTAAAGTCAGAGGCTAGGAGCTTGAATGCTGAAGAAAACACAGCAATAATTTTACCGAGTCGTCAGACTGTGTGAAAAATGTCATCCTGAGCGAAGCGAAGGATCTCAAATGGCCTAAAAACGAGATTCTTCGTTACACTCAGAATTTGCATATGTTACCCATGCTACGATAAACGAAGGCATTATTTTAAAATACAGATCCTTCGCGGGTCAAACTAATCCTGCTCGTCTCAGGATGACAAAAATGTGGGG
>JAAZJW010000236.1 GCA_012800145.1 Clostridiales bacterium
AGACGGACAGTATAAACGGTGCTCACGAAGGATCTCATCCTTTAGGGATCCTTCGCGGGCGGGTTTATTCTGTACGTCTCGGGATGACAATAAGTGAGGAAAGTGCTTTTTCACACAGCCTGACGGTCCCTTTGTGTCATTGAAAAAACACGACACAAGAGGAACCGGCCCCGCCGTCAGACTGTGTGAAAAATGTCATCCTGAGCGAAGCGAAGGATCTCAAATGGCCTGAAAACGAGATTCTTCGTTACACTCAGAATGACAAAAAGCGGGAAAAGTGCTTTTTCACACAGTCTGCCGTATCCTATTGATTATACAAATCGGGCAATTAAAATAAGGCCCCATTTGCCCTGCTAGACATAACGAGACCTTTGTTTTGTTTTATTCAAAGCCTCGGTAGGATATTTAAGCATCTGCACCTACTGTCTATGGCAAAATATTCAGATTTAATAATATGAAACTATTCCATCACTCTGGCCGGGTTTACCTTAATCCCGGGGCCCATTGTTGATGTTACCGTAACACTTCTTAAATATTGACCTTTGCTGGCTGCAGGTTTTGCCCTTATGATAGCATCCAAAAGTGTTCTGAAATTATCTATCAATTTGTTTTCTTCAAATGAAGCTTTACCGATGGGTACATGTATAATGTTGGCCTTATCAAGTCTGTACTCAACCTTCCCTGCCTTGATTTCTTCAATTGCCCTTTCTAAATCAAATGTCACCGTTCCCGATTTGGGATTCGGCATTAAACCTTTGGGTCCCAGCAACCTTCCTAATCTGCCCACAACACTCATCATGTCGGGAGTTGCCACTACTACGTCAAAATCAAACCAGTTTTCACCCTGGATTTTTGCTACCAGTTCCTCGCCGCCTACGTAATCTGCCCCCGCATTTTCAGCTTCAGTTATTTTTTCACCCTTCGCAAATACGAGAACTCTGACTGTTTGGCCGGTACCGTGGGGTAACACCACCGCACCTCTGACCTGTTGGTCTGCGTGTCTTGAGTCCACACCTAACCTTATGTGCACTTCCATGGTTTCGTCAAAACCGGCAGTTGCCGCCTTTTTCGCAATTTCTATGGCTTCCGAAGGATCATACAAGTGTTCCTTATCTACCAGTTTTACTGCTTCTTTGTATCTCTTGCCTCTTTTGCCCATTTTGTTCCCTCCTTAGTGGTATTAGCGATTATCAATGAAAATCTCCCACTGTTCTGAACTGAATATAAATTAATCTTCTACTACAACACCCATGCTCCTGGCTGTACCGGAAATCATACTCATAGCCGTTTCTATTGTAGCAGCGTTCAAATCCGGCATTTTTAGTTCTGCAATTTCTCTGATTTTGTCCTTAGAGATTTTTGCTACCTTTACAGTATCAGGTTCACCGGAACCGTCTTCTATTCCGGCAGCCTTTTTAATCAATACCGCAGCCGGTGGAGTTTTTGTTATAAAACTGAATGATCTGTCCTGATAAACTGATATAATAACCGGAATAATCAATCCCGCCTGATCTGCAGTTTTAGCATTAAATTCCTTACAGAATCCCATTATATTTACACCGTGTTGCCCTAATGCCGGTCCAACCGGTGGTGCCGGGGTAGCTTTCCCTGCAGGAATTTGTAACTTTATTTGCCCTATTACTTTCTTTGCCACGTTAACACCTCCTTGATGGTTACAATTGCCTAAAACCCTATGATGTCAATTTTAATATATTTCTTCGAATTTAAATCTTTTCAATTTGGTCAAATTCCAATTCAACCGGCGTATCCCTTCCGAACATGGAAATAAGTACTCTTACAGTTTGCTTTTCCACATTGATATGTTCAATGGTCCCCATAAAGGTTTCAAAAGGACCTGAAGTAACTTTTACGGTTTCGCCAACCTTAACATTGACTTCTACCTTTGGCCTTTCTACCCCCATTGACATTATCTCTTCGTCAGTTAAAGGTATGGGTTTTGAACTTGGACCTACAAAACTTGTAACACCTCTTGTATTTCTCACTAAATACCAAGACTCATCGGTCATATGCATCTTAACAAGCGCATACCCGGGAAACAGCTTGGTTTCTTTTACTTTCTTTTTCCCGTCTTTATATTCAATTTTTTCTTCGGTGGGTACCTTAACCTCCAAAATAACGTCCTGCATTCCCCTATTCTCAACAATCTTTTCGATATTCACTTTCACTTTGTTCTCATGACCTGAATAGGTATGAACAACGTACCATTTCGCCTCTTCAGGCTTTGCTTCTTTGGACATGTTTTAGGAGCATCCTTTTAATCGGATACTCTCCCCTCCTTTTAAGCATATTATATTACCCTATGATAAGATTTAAAGCAAGACCGAATATAGAGTCCAGCACCCATAAAGCGATTATCACCAGTGTTACGGAGACAATCACAACAACAGTATTATTAATTAACTCCTTACGATTAGGCCAAATTACCTTCTTCAATTCTGAGCGCACAGCCTTTAGGAATCTCCCAAATTTTTTTATACCTGAACCTTTGTTGGCGCTTGTCTGTGCAGGCATTGCTATTTCACATCCTTTTAAGAAGTTCTAGTGCCCTTTACTTTGTTTCTTTATGAATAGTATGAGCTCTGCAAAACTTACAGTATTTTTTAATCTCCAAACGGTCCGGATCATTTTTTTTGTTTTTGCTTGTATTATAGTTTCTCTGTTTGCATTCTGTACATGCTAATATGATATTAACCCTCATAATCCTACCCTCCCACTGCTGACAACATAACAAATATATCTATTTAGTATGTTATATAATTGTATCCTTGTATAATTGGTTACCTTTTAAAATCTATCATATTTTTAATTTTATGTCAATCAAAAAAACATTCGGGTGAGCTATCCTCCAGACAAGACCGGTTGCCTCATTAATCCTATGTCAATCAAAAAAATGCACAAGGGGCTAGGTTATGCCCAGCCCCCCTGTCATCTTAAATTAAAACACTATTTATTTATTCAATAATAGAGGTTACTACTCCGGCCCCTACTGTCCTTCCGCCTTCACG
>JAAZJW010000237.1 GCA_012800145.1 Clostridiales bacterium
TGCCCGGGTTATATAATGAAGGCGAATACGATATAGCGGGATTTGCCGTGGGCATTGTGGATAAGTCTGATGTTATCACGGGTAAAAACATAGAAGCCGGGGATATTATTTTAGCCTTGCCTTCCAGCGGCGTTCACAGCAACGGTTTTTCATTGGTCAGGAAACTCTTTTTCGATACACTGGACATGAAAACCTCGGATTATGTTGATGAATTGGGCAAAACCCTGGGCGAAGAACTGCTCACGCCTACAAAAATATATGTAAAATCAGTTTTAAATCTAGTCGATAAAATAAATGTTAAGGGAATTTGTCATATTACAGGCGGAGGTTTTTATGAAAATATCCCACGCATATTGCCTGAAAATGTAGATGCCAAAATCGATATGGACAGTTGGGAAATACCACCTATCTTTAAACTGATACAACAAAAAGGCAATATAGAGGATAAAGAAATGTTTGGCACCTTTAATATGGGAGTCGGAATGATGATAGTTGTTGGAGAGAAAGACGCGGAACAAGCCGTCCGGATACTGAAGGAAGCCGGGGAGGACGCAAAGGTAATAGGAAAAATAGTAGAGGGGACCGGACAGGTGATTCTATGAAAAAAATAAACATTGCGGTTATGATTTCGGGGACCGGGACAAATCTGCAGGCCTTAATTGATAAAATTCATAATAAGGATACAGGCGGGAGTATCGAACTGGTGATTTCCAACAATGAAAATGCCTACGGATTAGTCAGGGCCCAAAACAGCGGAATAAGAACTGCAGTTATTAATAAAAATCAATATGATTCGGCTTTGCAATACGAGGAGGCCTTTGTTGATATATTGGAGAAATCGGGGATAAATTTGATAGTTTTAGCAGGTTATCTAGCCTTTGTCCCCGATAAAATTCTCGAAATATACAAGAATCGCATTATCAGCATCCATCCGTCCTTGATACCTGCTTTTTGCGGTGAAGGCTTTTATGGGGAAAAGGTTCATCAGGGTGCGATCAACAGAGGCGTAAAAGTTTCCGGCGCAACGGTGCATTTCGTGAACGAGGTAGTAGACGGCGGTCCCATAATCATTCAAAAATGTGTGAATGTTGATTTTGATGATACCGTCGAAAGCCTGCAAAAGAAGGTATTGGAAATTGAGCATGAAATCCTGCCGTTAGCTGTAAAACTTTTTATTGAGGATAAAATCAAGGTTATCGACAATCGGGTTAAAATTTTATGTCATTCTGAGACAGACAATATTGATGGTGCTTGCGAAGAATCCGGATTTTGAGCCATTCAGGTTCCCCCTATGTCGCGCTTACTCTACCAAAAAAGGTCCGGCACACAGGCAAACCGATATCCGGTTTTTAGACGGTAGGGGAGACCTTTGGTCTCCCGCTTATGGCAGAAAACTTGCTTTTTAGATGAACCACGGGGACAGCAGACTGTGTGAAAAATGTCATCCTGAGCGAAGCGAAGGATCTCAAATGGCCTAAAAACGAGATTCTTCGCTACGCTCAGAATTTGCACGTGTTACCCACACCACGATAAACGAAAGCATTATTGTAAAATATAGATCCTTCGCGGGTCAAGCTAATCCTGTTCGTCTCAGGATGACAAAAATGTGGGGCTTTCATAGCAA
>JAAZJW010000238.1 GCA_012800145.1 Clostridiales bacterium
ACAGGAGTAATCCTTACTTCATCCCCCGGACGAGTTATGTCGATGTCAAGACTCTTAATGTGTTCATCCCCACCAATTTCTTTCAGCATTTCATCCTTATTAATGTATAGTACTCCGCCTTCTACCTTTGTAGCATCACCGAACTGTACATCTTTGATGAAAATATTACCTAATTCTAAGCGCACAAGCTTCACCTCCCTTTATTTATAAAGGCCTATAACTGAATATTGCATTCACGTTGCCATTATAGGCCTATTTTTCATAATTTATAAATTTATAATCCCTAGTAATATATACATGCTATTATAAATATATACCTATTATTGCAACATACTTTCTATTCCACTACTTATAAGGTCTAAATCAATCTCCATAAAATCTTCTAATATTTTTTCCTTCCACTCAATAGGTTTTTTTATATTTAAAAATTTTTGAACAGTCTCTATACTTGATGATATCATTAGCAACGAATCCAAATCTAAATCATTTTTATCATAAGAAATAAGTATGCTCCTATAAGGAGTCTCATTAGGTTTAACACTACCCGCCAGGGGATGAGTTAACAATTTATGCCCCTCATGTATCCTATCCCGTACTGCCGTCAGCACGTCCAACAAGCTTCCATCAATAAACCTTACATTATGCTCCTTATCATATCTTTGTTTGACCTTCAGATTGTTTGTAACAACTATTGCCTTCACTTGATCCCGCCTTTTAAAATAGGATTGTCCGTGCTTTGTTTGCAATCACAAGCCCCGCTACAAACTAACTATGTATATTATTTGATACTGAACCTGCTTGGTTAACTTTCAGCATCTTCTGACTCGTGTTTCTTTCCATATGCTTATCAATAATATTTATTTAACAAAATTTCCTTGAAATGTTCTGTTTACCGTATCAGACCCTATTATAGTATATGTATCAATTAATATCAACCGGTTTTACCATTGTAATGCAATTATGTAGTGTAATTTTCCAAATGCCTTAACCCTTAAATCCTATTATATTATAGTATATATATCAATTAGTATCAACTAGTTTTTTAATATTTATTACCTAATCTCTCTGCCATGTTTTTACCCGGTTAATTTTTGCTGCGTTTTTTGTCCAAACAATTCAGATAACATTATTTAAATCCTATTATGGTGCCTGACAAAATGCCTTGTCCTTCATCATCGACTATATTATAGTACATATATCGATTGGTATCAACCACTTTTGAAAAGTTTTTTTTATATTATTTTTCGTTTCATATATATGGATTTAAAATCTCCATATGTTTTAATCTTATATAATATAAAACATGGCCAATGTGCCCGGTCCGGCATGTGTGCCTATTGTACACCCTATTTCCTTAATCATTATCTCCTTTGGTTTCAGTTCCTTCATTATTTGTTCCTTCAAAAGGTTCACTGTGTCCTCGGAACTGGCATGAGAGATTCCTATTACCTTGTTTTCAAATGTTTTTCCACGTTCCTTTGCAAGTTCTATCATCTTGCCTATTACCTTTTTACTGCCCCTGACCTTATCCAATGGTTCCACCAACCCATCCACAACAGTCAAGATCGGTTTTATATTTAGCATGGTTGCTATAGTGGCCTTCATCGGGTTCAGGCGACCGCCTTTCTTCAGGTATTCCAGTGTGTCGACGGTAAAAATATGGTCTACATTCCCTTTTATTGTGTTGAGGTACTCAACAATTTCCTTCAGGTCCTTCCCTTCCGCCGCCATTTTTGCCGCTTCATATACAAATATTCCGGCACCCAAGGACAACGCCATTGTATCAAAAACTTCTATTTTGTCATTTCCCAACGAACTCTTTGCTACTACTGCCGACTGAAATGTACCGCTGGCTTTTGATGACCCGTTAATACACAGGACATCTTTCCCCTCGTTTAAAACCTTTTCAAATACCTCTATAAATTTGTTGGGGCTCATCTGTGAAGTCTTAGGCAAATCTTTTGATTGTGATAATTTTTCATAAAACTGCGCATTTGTTAAATCGATCCCGTCCCTGTATTCCTCGTCCCCGAATATAATAGTTAAAGGCATAACCATAATATTATATTTGTCCAAAACATCCTTAGGCATATCAGCCATACTATCTGTTATAATTTGAATATTATTCATTCTGTTCCCCCCGCTATCTTAATATATATCTTGTACCTTGTTAATTATTACTTTAGTCTTATTTTATATCTTCTTTAAATAGTTAGCAACATTTTCTAATAATTCAAAAAACCTGTATAGTAAAAACACATAGATTGAGGATTTTATTTCATATTCGGGTAGTTATGTTGCCTCAGCACTTCATATACCACAATTGAAACAGAATTGGACAAATTCAAGGACCTTGCCCTTTCTGAATTTAGCATGGGGATTCTTACACAATTATCCCTGTTTTGGTTCAATATTTTCTCGGGAATTCCTGCAGTTTCCTTGCCGAACATTATAAAACAATCGTTTTTCGGGTATTCTATTTCACTATATTTTTTTTCTGATTTGGTGGTTAAATAATATATTTTAGCATCCGGGTTTTTCTCAAGGAATTCGTTATAGCTGTTATAGTATCTCAGGTCCAACATATCCCAATAATCAAGTCCGGCCCGTTTTACCTGCTTTTCTTCTATTGAAAACCCCAAAGGGCCTATCAAATGAAGT
>JAAZJW010000239.1 GCA_012800145.1 Clostridiales bacterium
CCCTCTTTTTGGCAGGTCGTCAATATTTTCCAAATCCCTTGCGTCAACAAATAATTCAAAGCTGTCAAATCCTTCCGCATCCCCAACTATCGTTATTTCCCTGTCTACGCCTTCCCCCTGTCCTGCGACTATCGCTGTGTTTGCGTGGCCTAGTTTACTTTCAATTAACCGTTGTTCTGCTATGTTGTCATATTCTATACTGAATACTGCGGGGGGCAATGTATCTTGGTTAGCTGTTTTGTTTTGGCCCTCTATTACATCAAATACGAACCTTTTATTCTCTATATCCAGTGTGATGTCCCAACCTAAACCGCTTGACAGGGATAACTTTTCTAATTCTTCCGCTAGGTTCTTGTATCTGCTTTGATATACAGTCTTTTCTCCTCTGCCTTGGTCGGGTGCTACTGTAATATCGGTTATGCCTTTTCTATCTAACGTGGCCTGTGTATATTCCTTCATAATAGTTTCGACGTTGTCGTTTACCCTGAAATACGCCCTATCCTCGGGAGGAAATACTAACCATCTGCCTAAATAGGACTTTAACTCTAACCCTTTTATTATCATTTTTCTGTTTGCCGAGTTCATTTCCCGGTGTAAAATCACATATGCTTTTTTCTCTGTTGTGAATATGATATTTTCTTTTTGTAGTTTATCCGCATGGGTTATGTCTTCGTTCAAATGCAACTCAATACCGCCAATCCCATGCCATTTTTTAGTCAAAATTAGGGCCTCATAATTGTCTATTTGGCCCAAAAAATTTAAATCTCTATCTATGATGTTGATTGTCATGTTTTACACTTCCCTCAACCATATGTCACCCGGTCTAATAGTGGGATTTTCGGTAGTACCGCCAAATACCCGTATGCCTAAATCCTTTAATGACGAAATCGGCACTCTTTCGTCTATAATCACCCCGCTAGACACACCTTTGTTTATTCTTATCTGTGCTATGGGTATTTCTTTTACACTGGCATTATCAATTAGTACAGGGGGCGTGGGGGAACTTCCCATTGTGCCTTTTTTTAGTTCCGCTTTCATGGTTCTGTTTACTATGTCAAGTTTTATTACTAGCCTGTCAATTCTGTTTAAAACATTGTCTGCGTTGTCCGGTGTGAATATGATGGGTGCGTCGTTTTTGTAAAAGTACCCTCTTATGTTTGCGTAACCCGTCCCTAGTATGACCTGCATCCCGCTACCGTTTGTTGCTTCTAAACTTATTTCCCCGTTCTCGATATAAACTCCGTCGGGGATAAACTTGTTAAAATATTCAGCAAATTCACTTGCTTGGTATTCCCTTATGTCCCCTTCCTCACTATTAAAAAACCTAAACTGCTCGGCCATGCTACCGCCTCCTTATACACCGATATATCTATTTCTGTATGATATTTTTACGTTAGCATTATTTGTTATATCATCTGTTGTCAATTCAATTACATTGTCGCCTATATCCAAACTAAAAAATTTACTGTCCGGTAAATCTAAAATATTAAAAGCGTTTTCACCGTTTAATTCTACTCTCTTGTTGCCAAAATCAGTAGTGATAACAACCACATCGTCTGCAGTCAATTCTTGTTTTATTTTCAAATATTCCCCTGTTTCCCTTTTGGTTATCTTGGGTCTCGTGGCAGGACCGTATATTTCAAGTTTAATCGGAGTTTCCACGTCGCCACTATTGATTACGTTTATTATCTTGTCGCCTGCTGTAGCGAACTCTGTCGGCAATCTCAAGGGAAACCTCATACCGCCGA
>JAAZJW010000240.1 GCA_012800145.1 Clostridiales bacterium
GTTGTTTTGCCATTAGTCCCTGTAATGGCCAAAATATGCCCCTTCGATAACCTATATGCAAGTTCTATTTCACCAATAATTTCTATCCCTTTATTTTTAATCTCCTGTATAAAGGGTATCTGAGGAGACACCCCGGGTGAAACTACTGCCAAATCAATACCCCCTAGGGAATCCACCGATTGCGGATGTTCCCCCAATATGTAATCCACATCCAGATTTGACAACCCGTTGATACTATCCCTCAGGTCCTTCTCATCCTTTAAATCATTTACAATTACATGAGCTCCCAAACTGCACAGGGCTTTCACCAAGGGCACACCGGTGATCGCCAACCCAACAACCAATACCTTTTTATCCTCTAGATTCATCGATACACCAACTTTCTCAGTTTAAAGCCAGTATCCCCACTAAACACAGAATGACAGTAACTATCCAAAACACAACTACCACTTTAGTTTCTGCCCATCCACTGAGCTCATAATGATGGTGGAGAGGGCTCATTTTAAATATACGTTTTCTGGTTAATTTATATGAAATCACCTGTAAAATAACCGAAAGGGACTCCATAAAATATATTCCGCCAACTATCGGTATAATTAAAGAAACATTCATAAGTACGGCAACCGCCGAAATTGCACCACCCAATGATAAAGAACCTGTATCACCCATGAATACCTGAGCAGGATGAGAGTTATACCGTAAAAATCCCAAACATGCTCCTGTCACTGCAGCCGAAAAAATAGCTAAACTGGTATATCCCCAGTTCATGGCCAACAATGCAAAAAAAGCAGCAATAATAAGGGTTACTCCAGAAGCCAGCCCATCCAGACCATCGGTCAAATTTACACTGTTTACAGTGGCTACTACAACAAATGCCACAAAAGGTATATAAAAAATCCCCAAATCAAAATATTGGGGTATAATAACAGACCCAATAGAAAGACTGCCCTGGACAAAGGGTATTATTATTTTGGTCCCCATAATAGAAATATTGGCCTGATAGGTAGCCAAAAAAACTGCTACAACAGTTTGCAAACCCAATTTTTGAAATGCCCTTAACCCCAAGGATCTTTTTGACACAACTTTTATAAAATCATCAATAAATCCGATCAACCCAAAAGCAAAGGTGGCCCCCAATGCAACTATCAAATCCCTGTTAATTAGTCCGGAGGTAAGAGAAGTAATGGTTATTGATGTTATTAGTATAATACCCCCAATAGTAGGTGTGCCGGTTTTACACAAATGGCTCTTGGGGCCATCCTTTCTTATAGTTTGACCTACTTTGAGCTTTTTTAAAAAGGGAATTATTAATGGCCCCAAAACCAATGTAATAAAAAAACCTATAATAATCGTATATATAATCTGCCTACTTTCTAATGTCATTTAGCTAACTCCCTTCTTGTAAAAACCTTACAATCTTCTCCATAGCCATGCCTCTGGAGCCTTTTATTAAAATAGCATCGCCACTCTTTATGGTTCGTTTTAAAATGTTGATGGCATCCTCGTTGGTAAAAACCGAAAATATGTTTCCTTCCTTTAGCCCGTTTTCCTCGGCCTCCAAAGCTATCCAACACGCCATCTCTCCGACAGTAATCAACAAATCAACTTCCTTGTTGGCCAAATGCCTCCCTACACTCCTATGGCCCTCTTCGGCAAAGTCACCCATTTCAAACATATTACCCAGTATCGCAATTCTTCTATCGGCCTTTATGTTTTTCAGAACATTTATAGCCGCCTTCATAGAAGCAGGACTTGCATTATACGTGTCATCAATAATCTTTATGTTGTTCTTCTTTGTTACCTCCAGCCTCATTTCGGATAACTCAAAACTATTCAGCCCCTCCTGTATCTCTTTGGGAGACATTCCGTATTTGATACCAATCCATACCGCCGCCAATCCACTGTACACGTTATGCAGACCAAGCTGTTTTATTTTAAATTTTGCAGGTTTGTCCCTTATATTTACTGTAAAACTGCTTCCTTCTTCCCCAAAATCTTCAACATCTATAGGGTAAAAGTCATTATGGGAAGATAAACCATAGAAAATAACATTATAACTCTTTTCTTCCTTATTTATATTCTTTAAACATTTATCATCCCCATTAACCAGTAGGTAATCTCCCTTTTTTAAATTAACCGTAATCTCCATTTTTGCCTTTAAAATGTTTTCCCTGCTGCCAAAATGTTCAATATGGGAAACCCCTATATTTGTTATTACGGCAATATTCGGGCTTACGATGTTTACTAAATTCAGTATTTCCCCACAAAAAGACGCACCCATTTCCAGCACGGAAATATCATGATAGGGTTCCAGATTAAATAATGTAATGGGCAACCCAATTTCATTATTCAGATTACCAGCATTTTTATGTACATTATATTTTCCGGACAGAACCCCCGCTATAAGATCTTTGGTGGTTGTTTTCCCCACACTCCCCGTAATTCCTATAAACGGAATATCAAATAAACCCTTATAATAATGAGCTATTTGGGCTAATGCTTTCAAGGTGTTTTGTACCCGTATAAAAGTTATACCATCCACAATAACTACATTTCCCATCCTGTCTTCCTGTACCAGGATAGCACTTGCGCCCTTTTTTATGGCATCCTTGATAAATATATGGCCATCGAAATTTTCA
>JAAZJW010000016.1 GCA_012800145.1 Clostridiales bacterium
ATTGAAATAGACAGACGAAAAAACAAGGTAATTTTATCCAGAAGGGTTGTGTTGGAGGAAGAAAATAGACTGAAGAGGGAGGAACTATTCTCCAGATTGGAAAAAGGCATCCGTATTCAGGGTGAGGTAAAACGTATTACAAATTTTGGTGCGTTTGTCGATATAGGTGGTGTTGATGGCCTTATACATATATCAGAGTTATCTTGGGGACGAGTAAAACATCCGACAGAGGTTGTAAATGTTGGGGATATTGTGGAAGTGCAGGTTTTAAATTTTGATAAGGATAGGGGTAGGGTGTCCCTAGGACTGAAACAAACCCGGCCGCATCCGTGGGAAACAGCTGAACAAAAATATCCGGTAGGAAGTATAATTGAGGGCAAAGTTGTCAGATTAGTAGATTTTGGCGCTTTTGTTCAATTAGAGTTAGGGCTGGATGGATTGGTGCATATTTCCCAAATTAGTGAAGAACATATTTCAAAGCCGTCAGATAAACTATATGTTGGACAAGAAGTAAAAGTAAAAGTTTTAGATATAAAACCGGAGGATAGGCGCATCAGTCTTAGTATCTCAGCAGTTGATATAGATGCAGATGGGGGAGACGAGCAGGAACAACACACTGAATATAATGATGACGACATAATAATAAATGGGGATAACGAGCAGGAACAACACATCGATGATATCAATGATTATGTGGTAACAGATGAAGAGGATGGGCAAGAACAACCCACTGATGATAGTGTTAATAATATAGTAACAAATGAAGGAGACGAGCAGGAACAAAGCATTGATGATGAGGGTAATGACGATAGGGCGGTAAAGGGGGAGGACGAAGAGGAACAATATATTGATGACAACGAAAATATAGCAACAGACGAGGATGTGGAAGAAATTAATGACGAAAAATAAAGAGTCGAAGGCTCTTTATTTTTTATCACAATGCATTAATACAATATACTAATACGTTTTGACAGGGGGACAATTTTATGCAAGGATATAAGGCCTTCAAAGAAAAGGTTTATAAACTTACCGGGATAGATTTAAATAGTTATAAAGAACGCCAAATGAAAAGGAGAATAGAATCCTTAATTTCCCGTAATAAATTTACCTCCTTTAATTCCTATTTCAATGCTATAAAAAGAGATTCCAAACTGCGGGATGAATTCATTAATTATTTAACCATAAATGTATCGGAATTTTATCGTAATCCCGAACAATGGAAGGTATTAGAACATAACATAATCCCCTATTTGTTGGAACTCAGATCAAATCTGAAAATCTGGAGCGTTGCTTGTTCGACTGGCGAGGAGCCATATTCCTTGGTAATGCTACTTTCCAAGTTTTTTCCGTTTGATCAAATTCTTGTATTGGCTACCGATATTGACAGGGGTGCTCTGGAAAAAGCCTCCATAGGTGTATATTCTGAAAAGAGTTTGGATAACCTTCCTAAGGAATTTGTACAATCCTTTTTTGTAAAAAGTGATGGAAAATATAAAATAAGCGAAAAAATAAAGAAACGGGTAAATTTTAGGCATCTTAACTTGCTTGAGGACAGGTATCCGAATCAATGTGATTTAATTATATGTAGGAATGTAATGATATATTTTACGGAAGAAGCTAAGGATAATATATACAGAAAATTTTATAATTCATTAAGCAATGGTGGGGTTCTGTTCGTAGGCAGTACGGAACAGATAATTCTGCCAAATCGTTATAGTTTAGTACCTCTGGAGACATTTTTTTATAAAAAACAAGCCCGTATGAAAAAATAATATAAATAATTTTATGCCGGTGGGTTTTTTACATAATACACCGGGCATGGTTTGTAGAGCTTCATATACAATTTGTCTACGCTTATCATATTCTTTGTTAATGTCATCAAAATATGTGCTCTGTGTTGCTTTATACAGTTTAATAGCTCCTGTTTGTTCGAGGGTTGGTCACAAAGCCTGCCCCGGCATAACTTAAGTATTTGTTCAATCAATTTTTTGTTCTTGCTTGCAATCGATCCGATTCTGGCTCCGCAGGCACTATAACGTTTAGATATACTATCCGCTATTATAACCCTGTCTTCAATTTCCTTTATATTTCCGAAACTTGTAAATTTAAATCCGTCATATACAAATTCCCGATATACTTTATCACTTATAATAAATAGATTGTATTTCTTGGCCAGCTTAGCTGTCATGTCAATTTCGGATTTTGTATATACTACTCCTATGGGATTTCCGGGATTGGACAACAAAATGGCTTTTGTTTTCGGTGTTATTATTTTTTCAATAGTTTCTTTATGGATAATGGATGGCTATATAATCAGTTGGAATAGTTACAAAACTATATATAACTGTTAGCTTATGATATTATATGAGCCATTTCATATATGGTTAAATATACAGGAGGGTGTATATGGACAAAAAAGGAAAAACAGCTGTTTCGCCGGAGGAAATAAAAAGGCAACAGAATATTATTGAAAATTTTAAAATATACAATAACGGCAAAGATAAAAAATATATTGTTACTACCTTTGGTTGCCAGATGAATGAACACGATTCGGAGGTATTGTCCGGCATGCTTGAAAAAATGGGATATATGGCTACGGATAACAAAGAAGAGGCAGATCTGATTATATATAACACCTGCTGTGTCAGGGAAAATGCGGAGTTAAAAGTGTATGGAAATCTAGGGGCATTAAAAAATTTAAAACGGAAGAAGGACAACCTTATAATAGCTGTATGCGGATGCATGATGCAGCAACCCCATGTGGTTGAAAAAATAAGAGATAAATATAAACATGTGGATTTAATTTTTGGGACACATAATCTATTTAGGTTTCCTGAATTATTGATGAAATCCATGGAATCTCCAAATATGTTTATAGAAGTATGGGAGAATGAGGGTAACATAATAGAAGGCCTGCCGGCTAACCGCAAGTATAAAATAAAAGCGTTTGTTAACATCATGTACGGATGTAATAATTTCTGTACTTACTGTATTGTGCCCTATACAAGGGGAAGGGAACGTAGCAGAGAAATGCGGGACATAATAGGTGAAGTAACTGTTCTTGCACAAAATGGTACAAAGGAAATCATGCTTCTCGGTCAAAATGTGAATTCATATGGTAAAACATCAAATAATAATACCGATTTTGCAGGCCTGTTGAGGGAATTAAACAAGGTTCCGGGGATAGAAAGAATTAGATTTATGACATCACATCCCAAGGATTTGTCTGACAGGTTGATTGATGCTATGGCGGAATGCGATAAGGTCTGTGAACACCTTCATCTTCCGCTGCAATCCGGTAGCAGCCATGTTTTAGAAATTATGAACAGAAGGTATACAAAGGAAAGGTATTTAACTTTGGTTGAAAAATTAAAAAATAAGGTACCTGAAATTAGGCTTACTACAGATATTATAATAGGGTTTCCCGGGGAAACGGAGGAAGACTTTCAACATACCCTTGATGTGGTGGAAAAAGTAAGATATGATTCCGCGTTTACATTTCTATATTCTGCCAGGCAAGGTACGCCGGCAGCAAGTATGGAAGAACAAGTTGATAGAAAAACAAAACAGGACAGGTTTAACCGTTTGTTAGAAAAGATAAACCAAATCAGTGCAGAAATTAATCAGAATTATTTAGGCAGGGTTGTGGAAGTGCTGGTTGAAGGACCCAGCAAAACAAATCCTGATAGATTGATGGGTAGAACAAGAGGAAATAAATTGGTCAATTTTGACGGATCGGAAAATTTAATTGGGGAATTGGTAGAGGTACAAATTACAGAAACAAGAACCTTTTTTTTAAATGGAAATGTTGTAGGGTAAATAGTCGCAGTAATTATAATCGGAAGCTATCGGTGTTTCATTTTAAATTGGTTTATTTGTTTGGTATAATCATATACAGGTTTATGGGGACGATAAGGAGGAATAGGTTTGGGCAGGTTAACTCCTATGATGCAACAATATACAGAATTAAAAGAGAAACATAAGGATTGTCTCATGTTTTTTAGGTTGGGGGATTTTTACGAACTGTTTTTTGAGGACGCTAAGATAGCCTCCAGGGAATTGGAGATAGCTTTAACCTCCAGGGGCAAGACCGACAAAGCTCCAATGTGTGGAGTTCCGCACCATGCCGCGGATGCTTATATAGATAGATTAATCTCAAAAGGGTACAAGGTTGCAATATGTGAACAGGTTGAGGATCCTTCCAAAGCTGAAGGAATTGTGAAAAGGGATGTTGTAAGAATTATTACTCCCGGAACGTTGATTGATACCGATTTATTGGAAGATAAGGAAAACAATTATTTAGCTTCCATGTATGTTTCTGCCAAGGGATGTGGACTGACGTATGTAGATATCTCTACCGGGGAGCTTCTTTGTACTCAGGTTATCGAACAAGAAAAAAAACAGAAGATAATAGATGAGGTTACCAAAATAGAACCTAAGGAAATAATTTATTTTATTGATGGTGAATCGAATTATATCGATGTTATAAAATCTATTGATAAAAAACTTAATGTTTATATATCAGAATACGATCCTTGGGCCTACGAAAAAAACTATTCAATTAATCAAATTAGGGACCAATTTAATGTGGTATCTGTGGAGGGCTTGGGTTTTTATCCCGGGCATGTCGGTATTCAATCCACTGGGGCGCTGTTGCATTATTTAAAATCAACCCAAAAGAGGGTGTTGACGCATATAAACAAAGTTAAAATATATGATTTAAACATGATAATGGTTCTGGATATACCTACCCGCAGAAATTTAGAGCTGACCGAAACAGTCAGGGAAAAAGACAGAAAAGGCTCTTTACTGTGGATTTTAGATAAAACACTGACTGCTATGGGTGGACGGATGATCAGGCGGTGGATAGAGGAGCCTTTACTGGATATAGAAGGTATTAACCAAAGACTTTACGCGGTTGAAACACTAAAAAATGATATACTTCTGAGAAAAGAATTAAAGGGAAACCTGAAACAAATTTATGACTTGGAAAGGCTTGCAGGTAAAATTGCCTTTGGTTCCGCTAATCCCAGGGACCTGATAGCATTAAAAAAATCCGTATCCTTTTTACCGAACATAAAACGGTTATTTGTCGGCCAATCTATAGGTTTGTTGGGAAAAATTCTGGATAATATAGATCCCCTGGAGGATATTAAAAACCTCATTGAAATATCGATACTGGAAGAACCGGCTTTAACCTTAAAGGATGGTGGAATTATTAAGGAAGGGTATGATAAGGAGCTTGATGAACTTCGTGGCATATCTAAAGAGGGCAAACATTGGATTGCAAAATTGGAACAGGGCGAAAAGGATAAAACAAACATTAAATCACTGAAAATAGGTTATAACAAGGTGTTTGGATATTATATTGAAGTCTCAAATTCTAATTTGCATCTGGTACCTGAATATTATATGAGAAAACAGACACTTGTTAATTGTGAAAGATATTTTACACCTGAGCTTAAGGAAATGGAATCAAAGGTGTTGGGGGCGGAGGAAAAAATTGTGGATATTGAATATGAACTTTTTATTCAAATCCGAAACATGCTTTTGTCCTGTATAGAACGTATTCAACGAACTGCGGGTGCAATAGCGAAACTGGATGTTTTATGTTCTTTTGCGGAAGTGGCCCATGAAAACAACTATGTCAGACCGACTGTTGATGACAGTGAAACTATAAAAATCAGGGAGGGAAGGCACCCGGTAGTTGAGAAGGTGTTGGATGATAGGATATTTGTGCCTAATGATGCCTATATCAATACCGATAAGGAACAGCTTTTAATTATTACCGGCCCCAATATGGCGGGTAAATCAACATATATGAGGCAGGTGGCATTGATAGTTCTGATGGCACAAATAGGTTCTTTTGTTCCCGCCCAAAGTGCTGTTATCGGCATAACCGATAGGATTTTTACGAGGGTTGGTGCAAGTGATGATTTATCCCGGGGACAAAGTACCTTCATGGTGGAAATGAGCGAAATGGCGAGTATTATTAATTTGGCTACCAGGAGGAGTTTGTTGATAATAGATGAAATAGGTAGGGGGACGAGCACTTTCGACGGTCTGAGCATTGCATGGTCTGTTGCCGAATATATATGTAAATCGCTCAACTCCAGAACCTTATTTTCAACCCATTATCATGAATTAACCAGATTGTCTGAAACCTATGAAAAAATCAAAAATTATAGAGTTTTGGTGCAGGAAGACAAAGGTAACATTATATTTCTATATAAACTTCTGGAAGGTAGTTCGGATAGGAGTTATGGTATTCAGGTTGCCAGACTGGCAGGGTTGCCACAAGACATTATAAACCGTGCTAACAATATATTGGGAAATCTTGAAAAAAGTAATAATAGTGAGGATAAAGGTCTGAACAACGGCCTAATGGAAACAGAGGCCGCTTTAACCTCTAGCAATACGGAACAATTTAGGTTTGGGGACCTTGTTGATATAGAAATAATAGAAGAACTGAGAAATATAAACCTGCTGGAAACAACACCTATAGATGCATTAAATATATTATATAGACTCCAGGAAAGGGTTGCGCATTTAAGGGGGGCTGTTGATGAACAGGAAAATTGAAATACTCAATGATTTAACTATAAACAAAATAGCAGCTGGTGAAGTGATAGAAGCTCCCCATTCGGTAGTAAAGGAATTGGTTGAAAATTCCATTGATGCGGGAGCATCCATGGTAACATTGGAGATAAAAGAGGGTGGCAAGAAATATATACGGGTCACAGACAATGGCATAGGCATAGGAGAAGAATATGTAGAAAGGGCCTTTATGCGGCATAGCACATCAAAAATAACAGATATAGGTGATCTGAGCAATATTGATTCCTTGGGGTTCAGGGGCGAGGCGTTAGCAAGCATTGCGGCAGTTTCCCGGATAAAAATGATTACAAGAACAAAAAATCAGGATTATGGTATATTACTTGAAGTTATGGGAGGTGTGATTAAAACCAGGGAAAAAACAGGCTGCCCGACAGGAACTACTGTTATAGTTGAAAACCTGTTTTTTAATACACCGGCGAGATTAAAATTTATGAAGTCAAATTCTGCTGAAACGGCGGAAGTCAGCAAAATTATTGCACGATTATCACTCAGCAATCCCGGTATATCTTTTGGTTATATCAATAACAATAATGCCATATTCACCACTCCCGGGAACAGTATGTTATCTCAAGCAATAGTGTCCGTATTTGACAAAGATACTTTTAAAAATTTAATTCCTCTGGAATCAAATGAATCGAATATAAAGTTATGGGGTTATATAGGCCAACCGAATTTTGTAAGAGGTAATAGAAACTTACAAATTATATATGTTAACGGTAGATATGTAAAAAGCAGGTTAATCAGTAAGGTGGTGGAAGAAGCATATAAAGAAAAAGTTGTTATTAACAAACATCCTGTTTGTGTATTAAATTTAGATGTTGATCCGTCTGAAATAGATGTTAATGTCCATCCGTCAAAGGTTGAAATAAAATTCGAAAAAGAAGAACAGGTGCAGAAATTTGTGTATAAATCTATAGCCAAGGCCTTGGAAGAAAATACAATTATGCCTAAATTATTTCCGAGGGTTTTGCAGGGATTCAACAATTCAGGAGGCATTGAAAAAAAGGGCAATGTTGCAGGGGATATATTGATAAATGAAGCCTGTGACAATTATGTCCAAAAGTCCAATGTTGCAGAGAAAGGTCAGTTTGTTGATAAACAAGATAGAGATAACGAAAATTGGGTTCAGGTTAGCGATACATATGAGGATACGGTGCAGTCTTCTTTTTTGGATACATTGTTGGATCAATATAAAATTATAGGCCAAATATTTGATACCTATATAATTTTAGAAAAAGGACAGTCTTTCTATTTAATTGATCAACATGCGGCTCATGAGAGGCTGATTTATAATAAATTTTTAGAAGAAATTAAAAACGAAAAGGTTATATCTCAGAGGCTGGTACAGCCAAAGATATTGGAACTATCCAACGAGGATTATATATTATTGTCCGAAAATATGGGTTCATTTATCAAAATGGGTTTTCATATTGAGGAATTTGGGATGAACTCGGTGATTATTAGGGAGACTCCTATGATTTTAGGGAAGCCCCGGGATTTTTCGTTCATTTATGAAATATTGGATGAAACAAGGGATGACAGCAATGTTGCAGGTTATTTTGAAGATGCAATTATCAAAAAAGCATGCAGAAAGGCGATAAAAGCAAATGATAAACTGGATTATTGCGAAATGAAACAATTGGTGGAGGAGCTTCATACCCTTACACCACCCTTAACCTGCCCACATGGCAGACCAATTATCCTGGTCATGAGACAGTATGACATTGAAAAGCATTTTAAACGAATACAGTAGGAGGAAATTGTGTGAAAAAAAGATTGCTCATTATAGTGGGGCCTACAGCCGTTGGAAAAACGGATATTGGAATAATTCTGGCCAATAAACTAAACGGTGAAATCATTTCCGCGGACTCAATGCAAATTTATAAAAATATGGA
>JAAZJW010000241.1 GCA_012800145.1 Clostridiales bacterium
GATTTTTTTACTCATTTTTTCACCTTCTATTCTATCATGCATAAAACATCCTAGGGTTATATTTCTGTCTATAATTGGAGATCTGGCATCCTTTTATTTTGTTATATAAGTTGCTACCATGAATATAAGCAATAGTTCAGAAATTTATCGGGATTTTTTGGTAGCGTATTTCAGACTGTTTGTCCTATAGTTTTAGGACGGTAAACAGTGCTATTTACTCATTTATCCTCACCTTTATTATATCATTTATTACTATATTTTCGGATGTCAGTATTTTGAAGAAACCTAAGAATCTGCCAAAATGATGACAGACATAAAACAACTTTTTTTATAATAAAGATAAGTAATGATATATATACCAAAGTACGCTTGATGGCCATTTTCCTTACACAAATTAAAATTTTAATAAAATAATGAAAGGAGCATGTAGTGTGAAAAAGGGTTTAAGCGTTGTTTCCGTAGTCTTAATCATGATATTTATATTAACGGCATGTACAACAAAACCCACAAATGATAATTCAAACCCGGAGAAATCCTCTTCCATAGGCAGACCCCTGGATAGCGATGATCCTATTCCCATATGGGACATAAAATTATCGCCTGAGGAAGCTTATGATGCTTTTAAAAAAATCTACCCAAAAGCTAAGGTAAAGGAGATAGAACTCGATAAAAAGGATAATTTTTATGTCTATGAGGTTGAAGGATACGATGGGAACATAAAACATGAGGTGAAAATCGATCCCTATGGGGGTGATGTTCTAAAAGTAGAAACAGAAATCGACAGCAAAGAAAAGGGAGAGATTTTAAGGGAGGACCTGGCAAAAATCCCGGAGTTAATTGAAAAGGCTTTAAAGGACGCAGGAGAAGACTTTCAACCTGAAGAATGGAGTCTGGAAATAAAACGGGGCAAAATTATATTTGAAGTAGACGTGGTGGATAGTAATTATAGAGAAATAGAATATAAATATGATCTGGGAACAGGTAAATTAATTGAAAAAGACATGTAAGGTAGAGGGGGAAACCCCTCTATTTTAATGCGACACTATCTTTGTGTTACAGTTCACACCTCAACCTATGCGCAGTTGGCCAAATATGCAAAATTTCAATTAATGCCTGAATTTTATGCAGTTTATTCTAATTTCCACCACATTTATGGCTTATTACCTGGAATTTTGCACGAAAACTGTCTATTGGGATAGGATGTGAATGGTAAAACCTTTGTTTCACATAGCCCATCACTTTTCCAATCGCTTACTACTAATATTATAGATTTGATGATATAATTGAGGAAGAAAAAGATTACCGGGTTAACCGATTTTGGATCCGGAAACTCGTATAAATAACTTTATAGGAGAGCCAATAATGAAAGGAGACAATATGTGTACAGGCATAAAGATAGACTACGATGATGGTTGTGTAATGGGGAGGACAATGGATTATGAGGTCCCTCTGAACTACAATGCAATTTATCTACCGAGGAATTATAATTTTTGTGATGATTTAATGGGCAATCCATTGTATTCAAAATATAAGACATTAGGCATGTGTTTCGAAAATCTGGATCCCCTGAAAGACGGTGTAAATGAGCACGGATTAATAGGAATCACCAATACTTTCAGGGTGTTTAATCTATATGTAAATCAGGTGAAACCGGAAAAGGTCAATATCTCCAGTTTATATTATTTCACCTATGCCCTTGCAAATTATAAAACTGTGGAGGAACTGGTTGCAGACCTGCCAAACATTTGCATATCCACCAAGGATTATAAAAATGAGAATGTAATATCGCCGAACTTCCATTTTATGTTCGCTGATTCCACAAAAAGATGTATTATTATCGAACCTAAAAATGGCGAATTAATATATTATGAAAATCCTTATGATGTAATGACCAACTCGCCGGGTTTTAAATCCCATGTCAGAAAGTTAAAGAAATTTTTAGATTTGGACAATCTGGAAAAATTCAATTCGGTCAAGGATTTGCCCGGGGGATACGACCCTTTTTCCAGATTTATTAAGGCTTTTTATTTAACCAGAATGAACATTAAATCCAACAATTTCAGGGAAGCACTTTCCTATTCTTACAATATAATGTCCTCAATGGCTATGCCGAACGGATTTGTGAGAAATAAAAAATACAATCATACTACCTATACCAGGTATCTTTGCGCCTATGATACAAACAGTAAACTGCTGACTGCAAGGTCGGATACCAATCCAACGGTTTATCAGTTGGGCTTCGAGGACATAGAAGAAGACGACAAAAGACAAGCATTTTTCATAGAATCGGATTTTACGGCAGAAAGGTTGAAATAGGTACAGGGAAACCGATTAAGTTATAAGGCTGGGAGAAGAGCGTTGAGGAAATACTTGCTGCTATAAAAAGTGGCACAACCGGAAAAATTGTCGATATAGATGCGGAGGATGGCACCAAGGTTGAGGTTGTTTTAGAATAAGATGCGTTAGTTTATAAGATGGCATAATACGGTATTATATAGAAGCTCTGAACCTTCAGACTGTGTAAAAAAGTACTTCTCCCGCTTTTTGTCATTGCTATGAAAGCCCCACATTTTTGTCATCCTGAGACGAACAGGATCAGCTTGACCCGCGAAGGATCTATATTTTACAATAATGCTTTCGTTTATCGTGGTGTGGGTAACACGTGCAAATTTCTGAGTGTAGCGAAGAATCTCGTTTTTAGGCCATTTGGAACCCCTTGCTTTGCTCAGGATAACATTTTCACACAGCCTGCCGTGCCCATGTTAATTTGTGTCCTTCAAATTTAATAATTTAAAACAATAACAGGCCTTCTAAGTCACTTATAATTTGGTGATCTGGAAGGCCTGATTTTTTTCCATTTATTTTTTAGTTTATCTACAAATAATTCGGGGTAAGGATTATAATAGGGAAAGTTTAAAAGAATTACAAGAAGGAGGAAAGGGTCATGAGTAAAAAATTTTCACATCCGTTTATTCCAAATTCCCAACCGGAAATTAAGAAACAAATGCTGGATGAGTTGGGAATGGCAAGTGTAGAAGATATTTTCAAGGAAATACCGGACCATCTGAGATTCAAGGGCGAACTGGATTTGCCGGAAGCACTGGAATCCGAATATGAATTGCGCAAGCATGTAAAAGGCATATTAAGTAAAAATTCCAACTGTGAAGACAACATATCGTTTCTCGGCGGAGGAACCTGGCAACATTATGTACCTTCCGTCTGCGACACCATTGCATCAAGGGATGAATTTTTAACGGCTTATGTAGGCGATGCGTATGATGACCATGGTAAATTTCAAGCCCTTTTCGAATTTCAAAGCATGATAGCCGAATTGGTCGGTGTGGACTGTTCAGGTACTCCCACATTCGATTGGGCAAATGCGGCGGGGATATCATGTCGCATGGCGTCCAGAAAAACCGGCAGGCGGGAGGTTATTCTTCCTGAAAACATCAGCCCCGGCAGATTGGCGGTTATCAGGAACTATTTGAAACCGGAAATTAAGATTACAACAGTTAAAAGTGAAAGAAAAACAGGTTTAATAGACATAGATGATTTGAAATCAAAACTCAGCGACAAGGTAGCTGCTGTTTATTTTGAAAACCCCACATATTTGGGAGTTATAGAAACCCAAGGATTAGAAATTTCGAAACTGACTCATGAAGTAGATGCTGAAGTCATAGTCGGATGCGACCCGTCATCATTAGGAGTCCTGGAAGCCCCTGCAAATTATGGTGCAGATATAATCTGTGGTGAAATTCAACCCCTTGGAGTGCACATGCAGTATGGCGGAGGCCTCGGGGGATTTGTTGCAACCAGGGATGAGGCGGATTACGTTGCCGAGTATCCTCAATTACTATATGGAATCACGACTACCAGAAGTGAGGGCGAATACGGATTTGGGGAAGTGGCCTATCACAGGACTTCTTATGCATCAAGGGAAAAAGCCAAAGACTTCGTCGGAACCCAGGCAGCGCTGCACGGTATTACCGCCGCAGTTTATCTTGCATTGATGGGACCCCACGGAATGAAGGAACTTGGGGAAGGCATCATGCAGAGGGTGAGCTATGCAACCAACGAAATTTCCAAAATAGAGGGTGTAAAATTAGCATATGAAGGATTCAACTTCAAGGAATTTGTGTTGGATTTTAATGATACGGGTAAATCGGTAGATGAAATAAATCAGGAATTAAAAAAGATGAATATTTTCGGAGGTATAAATCTAAAAAAAGACTTTCCTGATTTAGGGGAAAGTGCTCTGTATTGCATTACGGAGGTTCATACGAAGGAAGATATCGATAAATTGGTTTCCGCATTACAGAAGATACTTGCTTAACCGAGGGAATCATCCCAAGACGGACAGGATAATTCTTGTTTTTGTTATCTTGAGATGTGCAGAATGATTTCAGCTTTGTTTGTCATCCCAAGACGGACAGGATAATTCTTGTTTTCGTTATCTTGAGATGTGCAGAATGATTTTAGCTTTGTTTGTCATCCCGAGACGGACAGAATAATTTCAGCTTTGTTTGTCATCCCGAGATGGACAGAATAGTTTCGGCCTTCGAGGGATCCCGATTTTTACCATCTTGGGTGAATGATAACATAATGGGAAATCCCAATCATTTGATTAACATAAATCAGTTTGAAAGGAGAATCAAAATGAGTTCAGTGAAGATAAGAGAAAATTTCCAACAAGCTAGATGGAATGAACCTATAATATATGAAATATCAAGACCTAATGTTCGCGGCATACTGCCTCCAAAGGCGGATAAAGAAATTGTGGAATTAGTAGGTGACGTGGTAAGCAAATTACCCGATGGAATTCGGAGAAAAGAACTTCCAAACCTACCTGAGGTATCACAAAAACATGTATTGGCACATTATATAAGGCTATCTCAGGAAACTATGGGTGCCAACCTCAGTAATGACCTGAGTGAGGGCACATGTACTATGAAATATAATCCCAGGGTCAATGAGGACCTGGTAGCTGAAACAGATTTTGCAGAATTACATCCATCCCAGGACGAAGACACAGTGCAGGGGATTTTGGAGATATATCATAAGTTCCAGAAGGTTGTAAAAGAAGTTTCAGGTCTGGACAGGTTTACGTTACAGCCCGGCGGAGGAAGCCAGGCAATCTATACCGCGGCTTGTATTGTAAGAGCATACTGGGAAGATAAAGGTGAAGCGGACAAGAGGGATGAAATAATAACGACCATATTCTCCCATCCCGCCGATGCGGCAACACCTGCCACCGCAGGATTTAAAATCATAACCATCTATCCGGACGAGAGGGGGCTTCCCGATATTGAAGCTCTGAAGGAAGCCGTTTCGGAGAGAACCGCAGCCATCTTTATGACCAATCCTGAGGATTTGGGAATGTATAATCCAATCGCGGACGAGTTTGTTAAAATTGTGCGCAGTGTCGGTGGATTATGTTTCTATGACCAAGCAAATGCCAATGCATTCTTGGGCGTTGCCAGGGCAAAAGAAGCAGGATTTGATATGTGTCATTTTAATGTACACAAGACCTTCGGATCACCACATGGATGCTCGGGTCCGGCTTCGGGTGCGCTGGGGGTTACCGAGGAACTGGCAAAATATTTACCTGTGCCCTTGGTAGAGTATGACGGTGAAAAATATTATTTGAATTATGATAGTGAAAAATCCATAGGTAAGGTCAGAGACTTTATCGGGGTTTCGGGAGTTATATTGAGGGCTTACGCCTGGACAATGGCAATGGGTGCAAAAGGATTACGCGAATGTGCCGATGTATCCGTTATCAATAATAACTATCTGGAGAAAAAGGTACTTCAAATTCGTGGAATTTCAAGTGCATATCAGGGTAACAATATCACCAGACAAGAACAGATAAGATACAGCTTTGGAAAAATGCAGGAGGAAACCGGAATAGGCTCGGATGATATGAATGCGAGAATAGTGGATTACGGAATCCCCAGTTTCTGGTCGAGTCACCATCCATGGTTAATACCTGAACCCATGACACTGGAACCTTGTGAGACATATTCAAAGGATGATTTAGATGAGTATGCAGCTGTACTGCAAAGACTTTCGGATGAGGCTTATTCGAATCCCGAAATACTAAAAACAGCACCACATAACTCATCTTCACATAGACGTAATGACGAAGAATCGTTGGATGATCCGACAAAATGGGCAACCACCTGGGCTGCTTATTTAAAAAAGCATAGATAAAGTACAGTGGCAAAACAATAGTTGAACAATGGTTAAACAGTAGTTAAACAATAGCTGAACAATAGTCAAACAATGGTTAAACAATTGTTTCAATGTTATTATGTAGCCTTGCTATATTAGCGATAGTTTAGGGAGGCAGGTGGGATGAACATCTGCCTCCTATCTGATTTTGAAGCAATGGCGAAGCAGTGGGGACAGTCCTTTTTGTTTCATTCCTTATTTCGAACGGTAAACAGGGGTGGGAGGAATCGTCTTTAAGTACTTGAGTGCCGGGCCAGAATGACACAATTTGGGACTTTTTCAGTGGTCCCAACCGTCCCTGTTGTTGCCAAAACACTATACAAAGGTGGGAACAGTTCATGAAAAAAATAGGTTTGATTGTTAATCCGATTGCCGGAATGGGTGGAAGTGTAGGCCTAAAAGGCAGTGATGGCCTGGATATACTAAAAAAAGCAAGGGAACTCGGAGCAAAACCCAAATCGTCGTATAGAACCACACAGGCTCTGGAAAAAATATCCCCGTTTAGGGAC
>JAAZJW010000242.1 GCA_012800145.1 Clostridiales bacterium
AAAAAGCCATGGAAACCTTGGAGATTTATGCTCCGATAGCTGATAGATTGGGTATTTTCAGAATTAAATGGGAACTTGAAGATTTGTGTCTGAGATATATCGATCCCGAGGGATATTATGATTTGGTAAACAAGGTTGCGAAAAAGAGACAAGATAGAGAAGAATTCATAAACAACGTAATAAATAGCTTAAAAGAAAAATTAAGCGAATTTAATATTGAAAACGAGATAACAGGCAGGCCAAAACATTTTTACAGTATATACAAGAAAATGAAAAGTCAGAATAAGTCCTTTGAGGAAATATTCGACTTTATGGCTGTCAGGGTTTTAGTAAAGGGTGTAAAAGATTGTTATGGCGCCTTAGGTGTGGTGCATACCATATGGAAACCCATACCCGGGCGCTTTAAGGATTATGTGGCTATGCCTAAACCCAACATGTATCAATCCCTTCACACTACGGTAATCGGGCCGGAGGGTGATCTTTTTGAAATTCAAATTAGAACGTGGGAAATGCATAAAATTGCGGAATATGGCATCGCTGCACATTGGAAATACAAAGAAGGCAAGGCCCAAAGTGTAGACCAACAAACCGATAAAAAATTGGCTTGGCTCAGACAAATGATAGAGTGGGAGAAAGAAGTAAAAGATCCAAAAGAATTTATGGAATCTTTAAAAATAGATTTATTTACAAATGAGGTATTTGTGTTTACTCCCAAAGGGGAAGTTATAAACTTGCCTGCGGGGTCTACACCGATTGATTTTGCTTATAAAATTCATTCCGGTGTCGGAAATACATGTGTAGGTGCAAAGATAAATGGACGTATAGTGCCATTGGATTATAAATTAAAAAACAGTGATATAGTACAGATTTTAACCTCGTCCGGTAGTTCGGGCCCGAGTAGGGATTGGCTGAATATCGTCAAAAGTTCCCAAGCCAGAACAAAAATCAGGCAATGGTTCAAAAGGGAACGAAGAGAGGAAAACATCAGCAAAGGGCGGGAAATAATAGACAAAGAAATAAAAAGGTTGGCCCTCAGTATTTCACAGTCATCACTTCAGAAACTATTAAATAATATAGCTAAGAAACTGGGTTTTTCCAGTGTAATAGATTTATATGCTGCAATTGGCTATGGAGGGATAGCATTAACCCAAATAATGCCAAAAATTAAAGAGGTTGCTCGTAAGGAAACGGCTCAGGACGACACAGAAAAACCAAAGGGGCAAATATCGAGGGAGGTCGATAAAAAGAGGAAGGCTGATCCCGGCCAAGGCGTCAGGGTCAAGGGAATAGACAACATAATGGTCCGATTTGCTAAATGTTGCAATCCTGTTCCCGGTGATGATATTATGGGATATATAACCAGGGGACGGGGAGTATCGATCCATCGCAGAGACTGTTTAAACCTGGCAAACACCGCGGACGCTAAGGAGCGATGGGTGGAAGTGGAATGGGACGTAGAAAGACCTACAGATTTTCAGGTAGGGGTGCAGATCAAAGCTGAGGACCGCAAGGGTCTTTTGTCCGACGTAACAACAGTGTTGTCTGAAATGAAAATATCTATTAATACCTTAAATGCACGGACAACGAAAGATCAGACTGCCATACTTAACCTGATTTTGGAAGTTAACGATATAGAACACCTGGAAAAACTAATGAAGAAACTGAAGAATCTAAAAAGCGTCATAGATATATCCAGAGTAACGGCTTAACGGGGGTTGATAATATGAGGGCTGTGGTTCAAAGGATATCCCAAGGCAAGGTGGTTGTCAATGAACAGGTTTCAGGTGCAATCAATAAAGGGTTATTGGTTTTTCTAGGTGTAACAGGAGAAGATACAGCTAAAGATGCTAAATATATGGCAGAAAAAATCGTGAATTTGAGAATTTTTGAGGATGAAAATGAAAAAATGAATTTGTCCGTTATTGATACGGAGGGGGAAATACTCGCTGTTTCTCAGTTTACCCTCTTCGGAGATTGTAGAAGGGGAAGACGTCCCAGTTTTACAGAGGCTGCACCGCCCGAAATGGCTGATGAGCTTTACGAAATTTTCATAGATGAATGTAGAAAGCTGGGAGTAAACGTTGAAACAGGGGTGTTTCAGACTCATATGATGGTACATTCAATCAACGACGGACCGGTGACTATTCTTATAGATAGTAAAAAAATATTTTAATTTTGATGGAGGGGTTTTAATGTTTTTGGAAAGAATTCCAGCTGGTATATATGCCGTTAATTGTTATGTATTGGGGGACAAAGCAACAAAAAAGGCTGCCGTAATCGATCCCGGCGGTGACGTGGATAGGATCATGGGATTATTGAAAGATAATGACTTGGAATTGGAGTATATCCTATTAACTCATGCTCATGTGGATCATATAGGGGGATTACAGGAACTTAAAAACAGAACCGGTGTTCCTGTATATATGCACGAAGCTGACTTATATATGTTAATGGACGGCAGGGCTAACCAATCTGTTGCTTTAGGCGGACCTGTGGTTGAAACTGAAACCGATAAGCTTATAAAATTTGTGGATGACGGAGATATATTGGAGCTGGGGGAATTAAGATTGTCTATTATTCATACACCCGGACATACCGAAGGCGGAATATGTATTCAGGTGGGGGATTTTATTTTTACAGGGGACACATTATTTTCTAACTCTATAGGCAGGAGTGACTTGGAAGGTGGAAATGAGGAAAAACTGATGGATTCGATCAAGAATAAATTGTTTGTACTAGATGGAGATTTGAAAGCTTTGCCCGGTCACGGACCGGCTACAACCATCGGTGTCGAAAGAGATACAAACCCTTATGTATAGTGTGATTGGAAATTGTATTTATTAATTCTGAATATATATAATATTCAAATTAAACCTCTTGCACCTTATGTTTCAGGGGTGTGGAGGTTTTTATTTATATAGGAGCATCAATATCCGTATGGAATGGAGGAAACAATTTTGATGATACAAAGGCCAAAGGGTACAGAAGATATACTACCTGAAGATATATATAAATGGCATTATGTTGAGGACACAGTAAAGAAGGTAGCTAAAAATTTTGGATATAAGGAAATAAGGACCCCTATTTTCGAGCACACAGAGCTTTTTGAACGCGGGGTGGGTGATGCCACGGATGTTGTAGAAAAGGAGATGTATACATTTATTGATCGAGGTGACAGGAGCGTCACATTGAAACCTGAGGGAACAGCACCGGTAGCGAGGGCGCTTATAGAACATAGGCTCTATGCGGATACACAGCCTGTAAAGATGTTCTATATTACACCGGTTTTCAGATATGAAAGGCCCCAGGCAAGGAGATACAGACAACACCATCAATTTGGCATTGAGGTTTTCGGTTCCCCCAATCCCTCTGCAGATGCTGAGGTTATCAATTTGGCCATGACAGTTTATAAAACCTTTGGAGTTAAAAACCTGGAGCTTAGGATAAACAGTGTTGGTTGTCCCGAATGCAGGGCTGAATATCATAAAATACTCAAACAATACCTGGGAGAAAGATTGGACAAATTGTGTACAACCTGTCGGGGAAGGTTTGAACGCAACCCCATGAGGATTATTGATTGTAAATCAAATTCCTGCCAGGCCGAACTGAGGGAAGTGCCTCTTATTCTGGATCACATTTGTGATGAATGCAGGGATCACTTTGAAACCTTAAAAAAATATCTGGAGATATCAGAATTGGAATACATGGTGGATCCCAGAATTGTCCGAGGATTAGACTATTATACTAAAACTGCATTTGAGATTATTACGGATGAGGTTGGCAAAAAAGGAACCGTGTGCGGCGGCGGGAGATATGATAGACTTGTAGAAGACTGCGGGGGGCCTAGCACACCCGGGGTGGGTTTTGGAATGGGTTTGGAAAGGACCATATTAACACTGGAAAACCAGGGCATAGAGATTCCAAAACCGGCAGGACTGGATGTGTTCATAGTAACGATTGGTGATGCCGCGTCTTATGAAGGTTTTAAACTTTTAAGCCAATTGAGGGAAGCGGGTCTGGTTGCGGATATGGATCATTTAAACCGCAGTGTAAAAGCGCAATTTAAGTATGCTAACAGATTGATGGCTGATTATACAATTGTAATAGGTGAAGAGGAATTATCTAAGGGAGCTGTAAAGTTAAGGAATATGGGTGATGGTGAAGAGATAGAAGTTGCACTGAACAACATAATTTCCACATTACAACAAAACATTGTATGCAATAGGGGGTAATTTTGTGAAGTTGAAAAGGACACATATGTGCGGAACTTTAAATAAAAAAAATATCGGTGATGAAGTAATATTATCGGGTTGGGTACAAAGGAGAAGAGATCTGGGCGGTCTGATATTTGTGGATCTGAGGGACATAACAGGTATTATGCAAATTATGTTTGATAGTGATGTATCCCAAGCCGCCTTTGAGAATGCCGAGCAATTAGGATCTGAATATGTAATAACCGTAAAAGGGAAGGTTTATAAAAGGGAATCTATAAACCCGAACATGCCAACCGGCGAAATAGAAGTGTTTGCAGAAGAAATGGAAATTTTAAGTCAATCTGAAACACCACCTATTTATATTAAAGATGACGACGATGTTTCGGAAAATTTGAGACTTAAATATAGATATCTGGATTTAAGAAAACCTGCAATGCAGAGCAACCTGATATTGAGGCACAAAACAGCCCAGGTCGTAAGAAATTTTTTAAGCAACGAAGGGTTTTTGGAAGTGGAAACGCCCATGCTGACAAAAACAACCCCCGAGGGTGCAAGGGATTATTTAGTTCCTAGCAGAATAAACCCGGGTAAATTTTTTGCTCTGCCCCAATCTCCACAATTGTTTAAACAACTTTTAATGGTGTCAGGCATGGAAAAGTACTTTCAAATAGTGAAATGTTTCAGGGATGAGGACTTGAGGGCAGACAGGCAGCCGGAATTTACCCAAATTGACTTAGAAATGTCCTTTATTGATATAGATGATATAATAGGAGTTAATGAAAGACTATTACAGAAAATATTCAGAGAGGTACTGAACCTGGACATACCTCTGCCTATAGACAGAATAACCTATAAAGAAGCGATGGAGCGCTTCGGATCTGATAAACCTGATATCAGGTTCGGTTTTGAATTAGTAGACTTGAGTGAAACGGTAAAAAATTGTGGATTTAAAATATTTACGTCTGCCATAAAAAATGGAGGGGTTGTCAAGGCGATTAACGTTAAAGGACACGGGGATAAATTCAGCAGGAAAGACATTACAAAGTTAGAAGACTATATAAAGGATTATGGTGCCAAGGGACTTGCCTGGATTAAGGTGACAGATGACGGTATTTCATCCCCCATTGCTAAATTTTTTACAGATGAAGAAATG
>JAAZJW010000243.1 GCA_012800145.1 Clostridiales bacterium
ACTGCGTGTTGCAAAGGCTGCTAAAGCCGAAGGGATTCCCGTGGGATGTTTGACCAACGCCTATATGACGGAAGAAGCGACAGAAAGCATGGTCGAGGATATGGAATTTTTCAATATCAGTTTGAAATCCTTAAAATCCCCATTTTATCGAAAATATGCTGAAATAGACGGGGTCGAACCTATCCTAAGAAATATTAAAACCATCGCAAAAAACAGGCATGTCGAAATCACTACTCCCATAGTGGAGAATGTTAATGATGACGAAATAATGGAAATTGCTGCATTTATTAGGGATATAAATCCCGAAATTCCTTGGCATGTATTTAGATTGCTTCCCGAATATAAAATGGAAAATATAGAAAATCCGGACATAGAAAAAATAAATAGACTTCTAAAAGAAGCCGGGGAGATACTTCCCAACATTTATTTTGCAAATTTTATCGGGTCTGAATGGGTCAGCACTCGGTGCCCCGACTGCGGGTACAATGTGATAGAACGAATAACTTTAGGAAGTTGCGGAGCCAAGCTCATAAAATATGAACTCGAAAATGGTAATTGTCCTAATTGTGGAAAGCGTATATCAATCTACGGTGGATATGTGGACAGAACGACGGTGGAGGTGGGGGCATGAGTGTAGGAATTATAGATGCGGTAGAATGGCAAACGGTTGTCGATTTTAAAACCGGTGGTAAGAGTGATGCCGAGTCCGAAAAAATAGATATAGCAAGGCGAATTTTAGAAAATCACCATTATCCGGGAGATTTAGACCTGGAAGGCATCGACTGGACTGTGAAAATGGCGCTGGAACTGGACAAAGAATATAAACCGGAACTGATGTTTGTTATGTTCGGTACGCCCTTTTTCCATTCCGTCTACAGACAGACCCCCGAAGACAGATGGAAAACCATTGTTGATTA
Organism: Clostridiales bacterium; assembly: GCA_012800145.1. Classification (GTDB taxonomy): domain Bacteria; phylum Bacillota; class Clostridia; order Peptostreptococcales; family Natronincolaceae; genus JAAZJW01. Next base: position 918 of record JAAZJW010000243.1, read on the forward strand.
CGTGTTTGACAGAACAAAATACTTTCTGGATGTCACCGAATACGAGCCCATTATAATAGGGCTGGGAGATATGGTTGATATTAAAGGTTACATCGAATTGAACAATTTAGACGGATTATATTTGGCTAACAACTGGTCCTATCGATGTTCGGGTATTCTGGAGCATGTCGAGAAGGATTTGGACAAAATAGAAGAAATGGAGGGTATTTCTACAACAATAAGTAAAGCGGATTTTATTGATAGATATAAACCGAAACCCGAATTTGCTGAACGTTTGCCGGATTATCTATTGTCTGCGGATGAAGGTTATCAATTCAAGGGCTACGGCAGCAGTGCAAGAAAGGCGTATAAAATACCGGCATTGAATGAGCATATACCTGTATATACAAAACTAGGGGAAGTTAAGGATATAACGGACATAAGAAAGGTTATGGATAAAGCATTACAACATAAAAAGGTGGCTGTCATAATAATTGAAGGAGTTGGATTGAAAGATTTTAGGTATCCATATGAACCGTGCAATAACAGGGTCGACTGGTATACTTACGATCAGTCCGAAAATCATTATTTGACTATTTCAACGGGAAAACATTATTATCAACACGAAATTCCACCTGTATCCCGGTACCTTAGAGGGGATTTCGACAAAATCATATATCCGTTTTCAGGCCCTCATCATTATTTGCCCCAAGATACCGCAGGCAGAAAGCCTGAAATAAAAACTGCGGCGGTTTCCAACAGGGGGATGTTTCCCCACGTTGTCAGCGGTGCGGATATTTGCATCGAAAGTTTTGCAAGAAATCTGTATAATATGGGCAGTATAGCGATTA
>JAAZJW010000244.1 GCA_012800145.1 Clostridiales bacterium
AAGTGCCCCACCACTGCCACCCATAACAAGTACCAAGGGTATATTCGGGTTTGTGTTATACCTTGCCTTTGCTTCCTCTTCTGTGACACTAAAAAAATCCGACCTTATGGGATTCCCCGTTACCACCAATTTATCTTTATTTTTAAAATATCTTTTTGCCTCTTTAAAACTGAGAGCAATTCTGTCTACATATCTGTCTAAAATACGGTTGGTGAGCCCGGGGAACACGTTTTGTTCATGTATAATTGTTTTAATTTTGAGCTTGGACGCCGCATAAACAACAGGTCCACACACAAATCCACCGGTGCCGATAACTATGTCCGGCCTAAAATCTTTTATTATTTTTCTTGCCCCCAATATTCCTTTAAAAAGTACCGCTACACTCTTTATGTTATGTAAAGAAAATTTTCTTTCCAGGTAATTCACGGTAATAAACTTCATTGGATAACCCTCTCCGGGTATTATATTACTTTCCATGCCCCTTTCGGTACCTATAAATAATATCTCTGCATCCTTGTGTTTTTCTTTGATTTTATTGGCAATAGATATTGCGGGGTAAATATGCCCTCCTGTGCCTCCGCCGCTCAAAATAATCCTCATATTCTCAACTCCTGTCCGAACCTATATGTTTAGATATGTTCAGCAATATACCTATAGAAGCCATGAAAACAACCAGAGAACTTCCACCATAGCTTATAAGGGGAAGTCCCATACCTGTCACAGGCATAGAGGACGTTGCAACTGCAATATTTATAACAACCTGTACGGCTATCATAGCAATAACACCTGTAGCCATAACACATCCCAATACATCCGGTGCATTAATGGCAATTCTTATTCCCCTCCATATTAATATGGCGTATAAAATAATGACAATTGCTCCTCCGATAAAACCCAATTCTTCACCAATAATGGCAAATATAAAGTCATTTTGCGGCTCAGGCAAATAGAAATGTTTTTGAACACTCCTCCCGAGTCCTCTTCCGAAAATGCCCCCGGAACCAAGGGCCAACAAGGACTGTATAACCTGATAACCTGTATCTGATGAATCTTGCCAGGGATCTAAAAAGGCCGTAATTCTTTTAGCTTTATAATCTTTTCCTGTGAAAAAAATAAGGGTGAGCATTCCGGCCAAGCCAAGTAATCCGCCTGCAGTCAGGGCTACAAAATGTGAAAATTTCATGCCACCTATAAACACCATTATAAAAATCATAACAACCAGTACAAAAGCAGTGCTAAAATCCGGTTGTTTGAAGATTAACCCAAAATATAAAGCCATAATTAATAGATAGGGTAAAAAACCCTGGATAAAACTTTGCATTTTTTCTTTTTTACGACTGATGCTGGTAGATATGAATATTATACTAGCCAATTTTGCAACATCCGAAGGCATAAAGGTAAGCGTTTTACCCGCACCGAGCCATCGTCTCGCTTCGTTTCTTACTATGCCCAGGGGGGTTAATACCAAAATTAATAATATTATACTTATTATAAAAATGAGGTTTGCATACTTGGACCAATTCCAATAATTTATTTTTGAAAAAGATATCATAGTAAAAGTTCCCACAATTGCCCATATCAACACTCTCTTGAGATAATAATAACCATCACCCATCTTTACTAACGAATAGGAGTAGCTTGAACTGAAAACCATTATAATCCCAATAATAACCAATATTCCCGTTGAAAGAAGCAATATATAATCTTGGGGCTGCTTTCTTGCCATAAGCCTACCTCCTCAACTTTGCAACTATATCTTTAAAATGTTCGCCTCTCAATTCAAAGCTTTTATACATATCCCAACTGGCACATGCA
>JAAZJW010000002.1 GCA_012800145.1 Clostridiales bacterium
ACCACGATAAACGAAAGCATTATTGTAAAATATAGATCCTTCGCGGGTCAAGCTAATCCTGTTCGTCTCAGGATGACAAAAATGTGGGGCTTTCATAGCAATGACAAAAAGCGAGAAAAGTGCTTTTCCACACAGTCTGCACGTCTCAGGATGACAAAAATATGAAACTCCTATAGCAACAACAATATACCATTTCCCTGCTATGTTATATTATCACACTGTTTAATCATATTTCATCTCTGCTAGGCGTTTATATATTTCATATGTATCCCTAGCATCCCTTTCTGCGGCATTAAACAATTCATCTGCCAAGTCCGGGAACACATTCATAATCTGGGAGTATCTAACCTCGCTATGGATATAATCCCTAAAGGATTCTGTCGGCTCTTTGGAATCCAACATAAAAGGATTTTTTCCTTGTTTTTTCAATTCGGGGTTGAACCTGTATAAGTACCAATACCCAGCCTCTACAGCCCTCTTTTGTTGTCTGACTGAGGTGCCCATGCCTGTCTTAATACCGTGACTGATACATGGGGCGTAGCAAATAATAAGTGAGGGTCCTTTGTAGGCTTCTGCCTCGATAACAGCCCTTATAAAATGGTTCATACTTGCACCGAGTGCTACCCTCGCTACATAAACATAGCCATAGGTCATGGCCATTAAGCCTAAATCCTTTTTACGTATTTTTTTACCTGAGGCTGCAAACTTAGCCACCGCGGCCGTGGGTGTCGCTTTGGAAGCCTGTCCGCCTGTGTTTGAATATACTTCTGTATCCATTACCAGGATATTTATATCTTCGCCTGATGCGATTACATGATCCAGCCCTCCATATCCTATATCGTATGCCCATCCGTCACCGCCTATTATCCATATAGATTTTTTTACTAAATGATCCCTCATTTCAGAAATTTCTTTTACTATGGGGTGTACTGCATTGTTCTGTGAATCTATCAATTGTAAAAGTTCCTCGGTAATTTCCCTGGTTTTTTCCCCATCTTCTTTATCTGTTAACCATCGTCTGAACAGGTTTTTATAATCTTCATCCAAATCAGACTCCAGACCTTCCTCCATCAAATCAGCTATTTTGCTTCTTGCCTGTTTGGAAGCCAAAGCCATGCCATAACCAAATTCCGCATTATCTTCAAACAAAGAGTTCGCCCAGGAGGGTCCCTTGCCGGAGGGCAATGTTGAATATGCAATAGATGGAGCACTGGCGCCCCAAATTGAGGAACAGCCTGTTGAATTTGCAATCATCATTCTGTCGCCATATAGTTGAGTGAGCAATTTTATATAGGCTGTTTCCCCACAGCCGGGACAGGCACCACTGAATTCCAGAAGGGGCATTGCAAATTGGCTCCCTTTTACAGTTTTTTTATCCGCCAGGTTATCCTTATATGTTACATTATTAACAGCATATTCCCAATTTTCCGCTTGCCTGATAGTCTCTTCTGCCGCATCTACCATGACCAACGCCTTTCCCGGTGCCGGGCAAATGTCTGCGCAATTGGCACATCCGGTACAATCCAACGGACTTATTTGAATACGATAGCCCAAGCCTTCCAACCCTTTACCTGTGGCCTCCACGGTTTCAAAAGTATCCGGCCTGTTTTTCATTTCCTCTTCGTCTAAAAGAAAAGGTCTAATGGTAGCGTGAGGGCAAATGTAAGAACACTGGTTGCACTGAATACATTTTTCTGTCTGCCATTGGGGCAATGTTATGGCAATACCTCTTTTTTCATAGGATGTGGTCCCGGAGGGAAATGTTCCGTCCTCCATACCTATAAAAGTACTTACAGGTAATTCATCGCCCTCGTGTCTTATCATCGGTCTTTGAATATTTTTAACAAAGTCGGGTTCGTCTTTTATAGGTTTCGGGCGGACAGGGTCGTCCGTATCTACATTTTCCAGATTTAATTGAGTGGAATCGCCCCCTACCGCATTTTTCCAGCTATCAGGAACATCCACCTTAACCAGTTCATTTGCGCCCCTTTCCACCGCCTCATGATTCATTCTTACAATCTTTTCACCTTTCCTGCCATAGGTATCAGCTATGGCCTCCTTCAAATATCCAATAGCATCTTCTATCGGAATAATTTCCGCCAGTTTAAAGAATGCAGACTGCATAACCATGTTAATTCTGCCGCCCAGTCCTATCTCCCTAGCAATGTTTACCGCATCAATAATATAGAAATTGATGTTTTTATCAGCTATAGTTTTTCTGATGGTTGCCGGAATTTTATCTTCCAATTCCTCTACAGGCCAGGAACAATTTAATACAAAGGTTCCGTTTTCTTTCAACCCCTTCAGAAGATCATAATGGTTGACATAAGAACTGTTATGACAAGCAATAAAATCCGCATTATAAATCAAATATTGTGAACTTATAGGATTCCTGCCAAACCTTAAATGTGAAATGGTGGTGCCTCCTGATTTCTTGCTATCATAGGAAAAATACGCTTGAGCATACAGATCAGTTTTGTCCCCTATGATTTTAACCGCTGTTTTGTTGGCGCCTACCGTGCCATCAGAACCCAATCCCCAGAATTTACATCTGACAGTGCCTTCCGGCGAGGTTTCTACAATATCTCCCTCGGGGAGGGATGTATTAGTTACATCGTCCACTATTCCTATAGTAAAACTGTCCTTTGGTTCATCGTTTTTTAAATTGTTGAATACTGCAATAATTTGGGAAGGAGTAGTGTCTTTTGAACCCAGTCCATATCTTCCCCCAACAATTATAGGTTGATTATTCTTCCCGTAGAATAGACTTCTGATATCTTTGTAAAGCGGCTCACCTGATGATCCCGGTTCCTTTGTCCTGTCTAACACCGCTATATTTTTTACTGTTTCCGGGAATATATCGAAGAAATATTTTTCCGAGAAAGGCCTATAAAGGTGTACCCTTATGACACCGTATTTTTCCCCTCTTTCATTCAGGTAGTCTACTACCTCTTTTATTGTTTCACATACAGAGCCCATAGCAACAATAACACTTTCTGCATCTTCCGCACCATGATAGACAAAAGGCTTATATTCCCTCCCTGTAATATTGCTGATTTCATTCATATAATCCGCGACTATATCCGGGATTTTGTCGTAAAATCTATTTGCCGATTCCCTGCCCTGAAAATAAATATCGGGATTTTGTGCCGTTCCCCGAATTACAGGGTGTTCAGGGTTTAACGCTCTGTCCCTGAATTGTTTTAAAGCTTCGTAATCTACCAATTTTGCCAATTCATCATATTCGATAACTTCCACATTCTGAAATTCGTGGGATGTTCTGAAACCGTCGAAAAAGTGCAAAAATGGGACCCTTCCTTTAATGGCGGATAAATGTGCTACCCCTGCCAGATCTATAATTTCCTGTACACTTGAAGAAGCTAACAGTGCAAATCCGGTTTGCCTGGTGGCCATTACATCCTGATGATCCCCGAATATAGACAGGGCATGGGTTGCAATAGCCCTTGCACTCACATGAAATACGGCGGGAAGAAGTTCCCCAACCATTTTATACATATCCGGGATCATAAGAAGCAGCCCCTGGGAGGCGGTGTATGTGGTAGTCAGGGCACCAGCCTGCAGGGAACCATGTACCGCACCCGCTGCTCCTGCCTCTGATTGAAGTTCGGCCACCTTTACCGATTGCCCGAATATATTCTTTTTGCCGTGGGCAGCCCACTCATCTACACCTTCCGCCATAGGGGAAGATGGTGTAATGGGATATATAGCTGCCACCTCGGTAAAAGCATAGGATATATGGGCGGCAGCTTCGTTACCGTCCATCGTTCTTCTTGTTTTATTCATTTCCCTTCTCCTTTTGTGACGATTTTGTTGTGTTGTGTTTATTATTTTACTTTCACATAATAATCATGCACGAATGGGGAAAGATTAAATGCAAATTTAAAAGAGTGGACAAGGTCGTCCACTCATACAAATATACATATATAATAATTGTCACCCTAAACGAATAGATGAGCCCCGAACAACCTAGATCCTTCGCGGGTCAAACTTATTCTGCTCGTCTCAGGATGACATACAACATCGGACCGGACCTATTCTGTCCGTCTTGGATGACAAAACCCTATATTTATACATCCAATTTAAATTTGCTATGGAGTTCATTCACGGCTTCCACGGCTTTGTAATCCTTAATTATACACGAAATTTTAATTTCGGATGTGCTTATCATTTCAAGGTTTATACCCAAATTATAAAGGGTTTCAAAAAACAAGGTTATCACCGACGGATCTCCCATTATCCCGGTTCCGACTATGGATAACTTAACCACGGCATCATCTGATATGACCTCCTTCGCATTTATTTCTTTACATATGTCTTTTGTTATATGTAAAGCCCTGCTCAAGTCCTGACTTTTTACCGAAAAGGAAATGTCATTCACCGCATTCCTGTGCACATTTTGGATTATCATGTCTATCCCGATATTAGCCTCACATATCCTTGAAAAAATATTATAGGCTATACCCGGCCTGTCCGGTACCTCTAATATAGATATTTTGGCTATATCTTTGTCCAAAGTTATCCCTCTGACTATAGCCTTCTCCATATCAACAGCCTCCCTTACATTTGTCCCCTCGCTGTTATTAAGGCTTGATCTGACAGCTAAAGGCACATTAAAATTCCTGGCTATTTCAACAGCCCTCGGATGAAGAACCTTAGCACCGAGTTTCGCCAACTCCAACATTTCGTCATAAGAAATATCTTTTAAAAGCTTTGCCCTTGGAACTATCCTGGGATCAGTGGTATATATCCCGTCTACATCTGTATATATTTCGCATTTTTTCGCCCCGACCGCAGCCGCCAGAGCTACGGCAGTAGTGTCCGAACCTCCACGCCCCAACGTCACTATATCGCCTTCACAATTTTCTCCCTGGAATCCCGCAACTATCACAATGTTATCCTTGGATAACTCGTTTTTTAATCTTTTCGTATCTATATTTTCTATGCGTGCGTTATTATAACCGCTGTATACCAATATGCCACACTGGGAACCTGTCAGCGAAATTGCTCTGTGACCCATACATTGAATCGCCATAGCCAACAAAGACATGGATACCTGTTCACCTGTGGACAAAAGCATATCCATCTCCCTAGGTGCGGGGTCCGAGCATATTTCATTGGCCATACTGATTAAATTGTCCGTAGTTTTTCCCATGGCAGAAACTACTATGATCAGCGAATTCCCCAACAGCTTGGTTTCAATAATGCGTTTTGCAACATTTTTAACTTTATCTATGGTTTCCAAAGATGAACCGCCATATTTTTGCACAATAATGTCTTCCATAAACATCCCCCTTAATTAAAAACTAAGCTATACTACCAGCTCATTGAAACTTTCCAAGTTTAATTCCTGGATAAAACAATAACCTTCGGAATTTATCCTGGCATAGCAGGACCTGTCCCTTATCTCCAAATTTTCTATCAGATTCTTGATTTCCTGTCTACTTATGTTTTCCAGTATTAAAACCAGACTTTCTTCCCCTTTAACAAGTTTGTATTTCAACTTATATTTATCAATTGTTTTCAGAATAAAATCCGATTCTTTTTGACTCTTTAGAAAAATTCTGAGATAATAATTGCTCAATATCCTAGGTGTATTGACCGGTTTCTTTCTCTTTTCTATATCAACGGGGTTCAACTCTCCATTTATTATATCTATAATATCTGAAACGACAGCATTGCCTGTCGGATTTTTCCCGGCACCTTGGCCATAAAATTGTAAATTGCCCACTACATCGCCCTCGATAGACACAACATTGAAGGCATCATTTACATTAGCCATGATAGAATTTATATTTAACAGTACAGGTTCTACGGAGGCGTCGAAATCCAGGTCATTGGAATATGCGCTGCCTACTAATTTTATTGCCAACCCCAGCTTTTTAAAAAAGTCAATGTCGAATGCAGTGATGGAACTTATTCCCCTACAATCAACGTCTTCGAAGGTCACATTATAACCAAAGGCTATAGATGATAAAATGGATATCTTCCTCGCCGCATCGTAGCCCTCGATATCATCAGTCGGATCGGCCTCCGCAAATCCTACCTCCTGGGCTAAGAGTAAGGCTTCTTTAAAATCTAAACCCCCTTCTATCATTTTAGATAAAATAAAGTTAGTTGTTCCATTCAATATCCCT
>JAAZJW010000245.1 GCA_012800145.1 Clostridiales bacterium
CTTATTTCACAACAAAGGTAGAAGATTTTGATGCCGATTTTATAATAAAGGGCAAAGAGGCTGTTCGAACTAGAATTAAAGAGTTGAGATCAATGGGAAATGGTGCTACGGCTAAAGAAAAAAACCATCTTGCTGTGCTGGAGGTAGCATTGGAGGCATATTGTAGGGGGGTTGAGGTTTTACCCGTTGATTTGTATAATTCAGACACAGACAAGTTTATGGTAGTTGAAGGAAAACTGTTGCCACCCCTGAGGGGTTTACAAGGTATAGGCCAAAATGCTGTGAAGAGTATAGCCAAAGCCAGGCAACAAGGAGAATTTATATCATTGGAAGATCTGAGGAACAGGACAAAGGTCTCAAAAACTGTTATAGAAACATTAGTCGCTCATGGCTGTGTAAGGGGATTGCCCGAAACCAATCAACTTTCACTGTTTTCACTTGCATGATTTTGCCATGTGTGTTATACTATGTTGAATGGCATAGGATTCTTTAAAAGAGTGGGAGTTTCCCACTCTTTCTATTATATATTACAGTTAGTAGTACATAGCAGGGGAGGCAATAAAAGCTATAAATAGGGAATATGACAAAATTTGATGTTGGAGGTATATAATGGCAAAAAATCGCGTTGAAAAAATTACGGAAGAACTGGCAATCCCGATTATAGAAAATGAAAAATTAGAATTGGTGGATATAGAGTATAGAAAGGAGGGTCCCAACTGGTTTTTAAGATTATATATAGATAAACCCGGAGGAATTACGTTAGATGATTGCCAAAAAGTAAGTGAACAATTAGGTAAAAAGCTTGATGAGGAGGACCCTATAAAAGGAAATTATTTTTTGCAAGTATCGTCGCCGGGGCTCGACAGGCCATTGAAAAATGAAAAAGATTTTATGAGATGCAGAGGCAGAATGGTTGAGGTTAAACTATACAAAGCGTTGGATGGAAACAAGGTTATAGAAGGTGAGCTTGTTGGGTTAGAGAATAATGTGATTAAACTCAATGTTGCTAATGTTGGACTGGTGGAATTACCAAGGGAAAAGGTTGCTCTGACAAAATTAGCCATCAAATTTTAGGGAGGTTTATGGGATGAATGTTGAGTTCACAAAAGCTCTTGAACAAATAGAAAAAGATAAGGGTATTTCAAAGGATACTTTAATAGAAGCTGTGGAAGCAGCTTTAATTTCGAGTTATAAAAGGAATTTTGGTTCTGCTCAAAATGTGAGAGTTGAAATTAATCGGGATACGGGCGAGGTTAATGTATATAGCCGTAAAACAATAACAGATGATGTAACGGACGATTTATTAGAAATCCATATTGAAGATGCAAAAAAACATAATATAAACTATGAAATAGGTGATGTTTTTGAGGGCAAAGTTACACCCCGAAATTTTGGAAGAATTGCTGCCCAGACAGCTAAACAGGTAGTTGTACAAAGAATTAGGGAGGATGAACGGGGTATTGTATATGATGAATTTATCAACAGGGAATCGGAGCTCGTCACAGGGGAAGTCTCCAGGGTTTCAAGGGGCAGTGTTTATATTAGTTTGGGGAGAACCGAGGCTATTTTGGGGCCTAGTGAACAAATTCCCAATGAAGAATATAAGCATGGGGATAGATTAAAATGTTATATAGTGGAGGTTAAAAAGACAACTAAAGGCCCACAGATATTATTGTCCAGAACACATCCCGGCTTAGTGAAACGTTTATTCGAATTTGAAGTACCGGAAATTCATGACGGAATTGTAGAAATAAAAAGTATTTCAAGGGAAGCGGGTTCAAGAACCAAGATTGCGGTGGATTCCAGAGACCCAAACGTGGATTCTGTCGGTGCATGTGTGGGACCGAAAGGGATAAGGGTACAGGCCATTGTGGACGAGTTAAATGGTGAAAAAATTGATATAATTAAGTATAGTGATGATCCGGAAAAATTTATAGCCAGTTCCTTGAGTCCTGCAAAAGTCATATTATGTGAGGTTGAGCCGGAAGAAAAGACGGCAAGGGTGATTGTGCCGGATTATCAGCTTTCCTTAGCTATCGGAAAGGAAGGACAGAATGCAAGATTGGCCGCGAAACTGACAGGATGGAAAATTGATATAAAAAGTGAAAGCCAAATTGATGATTGATTGGGGTGAAAAAATGAAAGCTAAAAAAAGAAAAATACCTCTGAGAAAATGTCTCGGATGTGGCGAAATGAGGCCCAAAAAAGAATTGTTGAGGGTAGTGCATAATTCTCAAGGGGTCACAAGTGTAGATACTACCGGCAAGGCGCATGGTAGGGGAGCGTATATTTGTAATTCCAGGCGGTGTCTGGAAAAGGCCAAAAAAGCGAAAGCATTTAATAGGGCGTTTAAATCTGATGTTCCCGAGGAAATATATGAGGATCTTATGAAAGAGCTCATTGAGGACAGGCGTGAAAATTAGAAAGGTTTATTTATAGTATTGTTATGAAAATCTCGGAATGGTGATGAACTTTGTTAAAAATATCTTATTTAAAGAATTAGCACAGTGTTTTTATAGCATCATGGTAGTACAGTTAATCGGGGGTGAGTTATTTGTCAAAAATAAGAATATACCAACTGGCAAAAAAAATAGGAATCAGCAATAAGGAATTGATTAAAAAACTGAATGAATTGTCTATTGATGTCAGTAGTCACATGAGTACACTGGACAGCGAAAATGCAAACGTGGTTATGGAGCTGCTTGCTGAAGAAACGGATAAAATAGACACATTTACCAATGATAAAAACAAAGAGCCAAATGGCAAGAAAAACCAAACAATAGAGAAAAAAGAGACAGAAGATGGTGGGGGGGACCTGCCGACAAGAGTGGAAGATAAAAAAAATGCGAAGGACAAACATAAACGTTCCGGGTCCGGGGATATTGGCAAAAATACGGAGAAAGATGAACAAGTGATACAATTGCAAAGTAGGGTAACGGTGAAAGAACTGGCAGAATCTATGGGGAAAGGTGTCAGTGAGATAATTAAAAAACTTTTAGGTTTAGGCATAATAGCAACAATTAATCAAGAAATAGATTATGATACAGCAAAAACTATGGCTAGGGAGTTTGGACTAAAGGTAGAATTAATAGAAGATATAGATAGTGATGATGTTATAGATGATATTGAGATTATACCTGATAGACCTGAGGATTTAAAACCCAGGTCGCCTATAGTAACTGTTATGGGCCATGTTGATCATGGGAAGACTTCACTTTTGGATGCAATACGTAACACCAAGGTAACTACCAAAGAAGCAGGCGGTATTACACAACATATAGGGGCTTCGGAGGTAAAAGTTAATGGCAGAAAGATAGTTTTTTTGGATACACCGGGTCATGAAGCATTTGCATCGATGCGTGCCAGGGGTGCAAAGGTAACGGACATAGCTGTTTTAGTGGTTGCTGCCGATGATGGTGTTATGCCCCAAACAATAGAGGCTATTAACCATGCTAAAGCTGCGGAGGTTCCCATTATCGTGGCTATAAACAAGATGGACAAACATACAGCTAATCCTGACAGGGTAAAGCAAGAACTTGCAGACCATGGCCTAATAATAGAAGAATGGGGAGGAGATATTATTTCTGTTCCTGTCTCCGCTCTCAGTGGAGATAACATAGAAACATTGTTGGAAATGATTTTACTGGTTGCGGAAATAGAAGAACTTACCGCAAATCCAAACCGCAAAGCCATGGGGGTTGTTATAGAAGCCAAATTAGATGTAGGCAGAGGATCAGTAGCAACGGTATTGGTGCAAAACGGAACACTAAAAATCGGGGATTCTGTTGTAATCGGGACTGCATATGGCAAAATTAGAGCCATGATGAATGACAAAGGGAAAAGGGTAAAGACAGCGGGTCCTTCTACAGCTGTGGAAATTACCGGACTATCCGAGGTTCCTGAAGCTGGGGAACAAATGTTCGCAGTGGAAGACGATAAGGTAGCAAAGGCCATTGTTCAAAATAGAGTCAATGAGGCTAAGGCAAAACAATTAAAATCCAGCCAGAAAATTTCCCTAGACGCACTGTTCAGTCAAATGGAGGAAGGGCAGGTCAAGGATTTAAATATTGTAGTGAAAGCGGATGCTCAGGGTTCCGTGGAGGCTATAAAACAATCATTAGATAAACTATCAAGTGATGAAATATCCATAAATATTATACACGGTGGGGTAGGTGGAATAACAGAAACAGATGTAATGCTGGCAACTGCGTCTAATGCTATAATTATCGGGTTTAATGTTCGTCCAACTCCGAGCGCCGGTGCTTTAGCTAAGAGGGAAAATGTTGACATAAGGAGCTATCGTGTTATTTACAAAGCAATTGAAGACATTGAAGCAGCTATGAAAGGCATGCTAGACCCGGAATTTGAAGAAGAAGAGTTAGGAAAAGCAGAAGTAAGGGCCACATTTAAAGTTCCGGGGGTAGGCATAATAGCCGGATGTTATATAATCGAAGGCAGAGTATTAAGAAATGCTAAAACCAGATTGGTTAGAGATGGTATAATAATCCATGAAGGAGACATTGGTTCCCTGAAAAGATTCAAGGATGATGCAAGGGAAGTAACCGCCGGTTTTGAGTGTGGCATAGGTATAAGCCAATTCAATGATGTAAAAGAAGGAGATATCATTGAAGTATATCGGATGAATGAAATAGAAAGATAAAAGATAAGGCAGAAAGGGATGATGACATGTCATATCCTAGAGAAAAGCGTTTAGCGGAGGAAATAAAAAAAATAGTCAGTGATTTAATCAGAAATGAATTAAGGGATCCGAGAATTTCACCGATGACTAGCATAATAGAGGTAGATTTAACCAGGGACCTAAGATATGTAAATATTTATGTCAGCATACTGGGTGACGATGAGGAAAAAGAGGAAACAATGAAAGGCTTAACAAGAGCCAGCGGATTTATACGTAGGGAGGTAGGAAAGAATATAAAGGCCAGGTATACCCCTGAGGTAATATTTAAATTGGACAATTCCATTGAAAGAGGAATTCATATGTATAATATAATTACGAAGGTCAGTGAACAAAAAAAATCCGTTCCTAACGAGGATAAGCCTAATGAATGAACTGAGGAAAATAGTTTCAAATAGCAATAGTATTGCAATTACATCCCATGTCGATCCTGATGGTGACAGTATCGGATCAATACTTGCCTTATGGCTGGCACTGAAACAAAAACACAAAAATAAAAATACAAAGGTTTTCATTAATGAGGCATTGCCTGACAGATATAATTTTTTACCGCAATCAAAACACATTAAAAGATATGAAGATATCAAGGAAAAAAAATTCGATTTATTTTTTGCGTTAGATTGCGGTAACAAAGCAAGGTTAGGCCAAAGCATTGAGGCCATGGAAAAAAGTAATGTTGTCGTTAATATAGACCACCATATCAGCAATACAGGGTTTGGTGATATTAATATCGTGGATATAAATTCATCGTCTACTTGTGAAATGATTTATTCTATTATAAAGGACATGGGGTTGGCAATAGATCCACAAATCGCTACATGTATATATATGGGCATTGTTAC
>JAAZJW010000246.1 GCA_012800145.1 Clostridiales bacterium
CCCGCGAAGGATCCCTAAAGGATGAGATCCTTCGTGAGCACCGTTTATACTGTCCGTCTCAGGACGACTTCATCGGATTCTTCGTAAGCACTGTTTATACTGCCTGTCTCAGAATGACATGAGGCTGAGGCTTTGAGTACAATTTTCACACAGTCTGCTGTCCCCTTGTGTTCTTAAATCTATAATTCATAATTCCCTGAAAAAAGAACGAGACATGCAAGGGTAAAAGCTGTAATACCCAAAACCGCCGAACCTATGGCAGCGAGTCTATTATTGTTTCTCCAGTTGTATTTCGAAAAACTCAGCAGATAAAATAACATTATAAATAGCGGGATAACTATTATATATTTCATTTACTCATCCCCTTCTGAACTTTTTATAGGATAACTATCAATTTGTGTGCCTGTTCTCCGGATAATAACCTTTACTCCTACCGTTACTTTTGCGTCCTCAAAGTGGCTGTTCCAATTATAATCTTCCAGATCACTAATAGTCAAAAAGTTTCCGGTCGCATGATCCCCGAACATAAATACATCAGTATTGAAATTTTGGCATTTTCGAACTACTTTTTCTACCCCGTTCTTTATTATCTGTTGAAATTCCTTTTCAAGTAATACCTTCAGTTCCGGGTGTTCATAATTAATTCCGCTCTGAATGGCGAGAATATCTGCATTCAGATGCATTTTCAGGTGAATAACAGGCCTGCCGGTGTCATCAAAGGTAATCTTTAGTTTTGGTTTTGTCGGGCCCCTAACATCTAGGGCTATAATCATCTCCTGCTCCTTGGGATCCTTCATTGTGAAGAAACCGCGCTCAAATTCGTCCCTAACCATGAGCATATAACGGGTTTCATCGCCGCTCAGTTCCCCTACCATTGTGCCTCCGTCAAATAATGCGGTACCAAACAATTCAATCTTATTTTTTCCCATACGCGGTAGTTTGCCTGCGATATAATCGCCACCTGTTTTAAACACTGTTTCCCAAGGCTCCCCTTCTTTTTGAAAAGATTTGAAATCGTTTATTGAGGTAAATGTGGCAATGGGTTGACGATAAGAGGATTTGAGTCCCGAATAAAAATCCTCCAAGGTGACCCTGGGGAAAAAACCGGTATTATTACTTTCATTGATCAACATTTGAAAGCTTTTAGCTACCAAATTCCCTATGAAAGGTTCATTTTCTTTTAAGAATTCGTCTGCTTTGCCCTTTACTATAAGCATGTGGGCGGATTGGCGTATCTCCCTAAATCGGCGGACAGATGTAATATATTCATCAATTAACCCCGATTTTGCCAACTCTTCGGAAAAGACTACAATTTGGGCATGCATAAATGTTAACTTTCTGGGCAGGGACGCATTCAACATATTTATACCGGTAAAAAATGAGGGGGCATCAACAGTTACATGGGCATACTCTTCTTGGCCCCCGCCTCCCGGAGGATTGGGAGCTGCCGCTTGACTCTCTTATTGTTGGAAATTGGAGGGTCAGTCTCCATTTATCCGATACTCCCCTGTCCACCCCTATTGCTACGACATGCAACATATTGTTGATTTCAATGGCATCATAACATGATGTCAGATTCAGCACGAGAATGATTAAAATGGGTACTGCTATAATTTTACGCATTTCGTTTGTCTCCTTTTTTGCGGATAGCAGCAACGATAAGGGTCAGTAGGGGTAGAATAAAAAATACTATCGAGCCGAGACTCCTCATAAAATCGATGTTTTTTAAGATTATTGTAATGATGTCTTTATGAATAAGGGCAGCAGCGTAAACAATGATGGCACCACCCAGTATAACCGGATTTTTGTCCTGTATTTTAAACATTTTACAAAATATCCAGACAAATGAATAGAAAACGATTGTTGTAGAGATCAAGGCGCTTATGATCCAAATAAACAGGGTAATCGGCTCAATTCTCTGGAAAAAGGGCCCGTAATCGATGAGCTCCGCCATTCGATATACCAGTCCTAACATTTCTTGTGCAACATAGTACGGGAATGTCAGCGTGAAGGCTAAAAGGGAGGTGGAAATTATCAAGGCTGATAATCCGATGCTGATGATGCCTTCTCTTTTAATGTACTCAATGCCCTGGAATGCCTTTGCGAAAATGGCCAGTATAATAATTTCACCGTAGATAGAACTCCTCATAATTCCTGTTGTGATTGTCTTACCCAACCCATGCCCCAGAACAGGGTATATGTTGTTGGTATTATAATTCTGTGCGCTGAGGGCCAGTACAATAATAAAACCTATGAGCATGGGATATGCCACCAGTTTGGAAAATCGCGCGATGCTTTCCAAGCCTAACCGGGATAAGATAAACACGCTTACTATAAAGAACCCTATTATATACCAATTGGGGCTGAGGGGAAGTATATAAACCTTGAACACCTCGCTAAATTCAGCCAGCCTTGTAGAGGAGACGAACAACATGTACAGCGCTAAAATACCGGAAAAAATAAATCCGAAGAAGTGTCCCAACGATAGGTTGAAAATTTCGGTAATGTCTTTTCCCGGAAAACGCTTGAGCAGCAGATATATAAACAGAAATCCAACCATTGCGATGGCTGCAGAAAGAATTGTCACATACCAGTCTGCATTGCCAACAATTCCGACCACTGTTGTGGGGCCGGAGAAAAATACTTTTGATATTATTGCAGTTGTAATAAGGCAAATGGCTTCTTGGGTACCAAATTTTCCTTCTTCGATCATTGCGGTTTGTCCTTTCTGCCATCCCGTTTCACCCAACCGCGTACAATTCCCCCTGACCTTCTTCTTTGTTTCGGATTGACGACATCCGGCCTCTCTTTTTGTAACCATGTGGGCATCCTGGGGATAATATCAGGGGATGCTTTTGCCCGCGGTGCAACCGGGCTGAAATATGGCACACCGAAAGACTTTATAGAACATGCCAGACCCCCAAATATGAAAATGCCTATAGCAATGCCATAAAATCCTGCCATGGCTCCCAGCAGAACGAACACAAATCTCAGGATGCGAATACCGAATCCTAGAGTGTAACTTGGAATAACAAGGTTTGCCAGGCCGGTGATTGCAACAATTATGATGAGGATAGGGCTTACCAGTTCAGCAGCAATAACGGCCTCACCCAGTATGACGGCTCCTATAATGCCCAACGTTTGCCCCATAACCCCGGGCATCCTGATTCCTGCTTCGCGAATAAGCTCCCAGGAAATTTCCATCAGCAAAATTTCTACAACTATAGGAAATGGGATGTTTTCCCTCGCCCTTGCCAAGGAAGCCAGCAGTTCCGTAGGTATCATTTCGTGATGATATAAGGTCAAGGCAAGATAGAATCCCGGCAGAATTGTTGCCAATGTAGCTGAAATGATCCTGATTATTCTCATGAAGGTGCCGTATTGCCATCTGAGTGAATAATCCCCGGAGGTATGCATCATATCGAAGAACGTTGCAGGAACGATGCTGGCATTGGGTGCCCCGTCAACAATGATGGCAACCCTACCTTCCATCAAAAAGGATGCCGTTCTATCGGGTCTTTCGGTGCTCAATATTTGAGGAAATATTGCTAAGGGATGGTCTTCTATGAGCTGATCCAGGGTCCCATCGGAGGAAACAAAATCTATATCTATGCTGTTGATTCTTCTTTTTACTTCCTCAATAATTTTGGGATTTGTTACTCCTTTAATATATAAAATTGCACAGGTTACGTTATTGACATTACCGA
>JAAZJW010000247.1 GCA_012800145.1 Clostridiales bacterium
CAAATGGCCTAAAAACGAGATTCTTCGTTACACTCAGAATGACAAAAAGCGGGAAAAGTGCTTTTTCACACAGTCTGACATACCCAGATTGTCAGCAAACTGTGAATGCATATTTAAAAAGGATAGCCCTTTGTTTGCTACATTTCAGGCAACGGAATATGAAGAAATCGTAAAAAATCTTTTTGTGACTCTATTTCCCTTTCTGCAATAAATCTTATAAATAGTTCCCCATCTATATGCACCTTTTCAAGAAGAGAAATATATTCCGTTCGTAAAATTGGTGGGATTAATGCAGGCAAATATCCATCTTGTATTAATGCTGTGTTCATTAGGAGTCTGGCTACCCGGCCATTACCATCCTTAAACGGATGAATAAATACAAACCTTTTATGAAGAATAGCTGCAAATTCAACCGGATGGTACCTATCTCTTTCTGTTCTTATCCATTTACACAAACTCTCTATTTCACTTTGGATGTTTTCTACCTTACTAACCGGATAATTTGAACCGGAAATAAATACCGGGATATTACGGTATTTCCCCGCAAAATCCACATCAATATTTTGATAAAATAGCTTATGTAAATAAAGAATATCTCTCTCGTTAATCTCTTTACTTCTAATAAGCGTAAACATATATTCATACGCTTTTGCATGGCCTATGGCCTCAAGTATATCCCTAAGCGGTTTCCCTCCAACTGTTAATCCATCCTCTATCAAAACCTTCGTTTCGCTTTCAGTCAGGGAATTGCCCTCTAATGCGTTTGATGTCCATGTTAATCCAACACGGTAGAAACTCCTTACCTGTTCTATCAATTCAGCCCCAAATGGTCTTAATTCATTAATGGCATTTTGGTATAAATCCAATTTTTCAAAGTGGTCCATTAATTCACTTCCTTATAATATAAGTATTAATGTGCTCATATTTATGGTTTTTTATGGTTTTTAAATTATGATTATTATATCATATCTTTCTCCCTATAATCCTAAAAGCAACCAAACAATTAAGAGATGCCAAAAACACTAAGTACGGTTCCTTAAGGGTAATAAGATATAACCTTGAGATTTGCATCATGTCGTGTATGCGTCCCCTTTTGTCCCTATTAACCGTTTTCAATCGAATCGTGTTGTTGCTCCGAAGTCCGGTCCACAAATATCCTCCGTCCTTAAAATTTATAGAACCTTCTTTGCGATAGAAGTGATGGCACAACGCAGGTACTTGGAAGGTAGGCTCCAAATAAACCTTTGCAGTCTTATCGCCTCCTTGGACACAAAAATGGGATCGGGCTAACCCTATTTACTGTTACAAGCCTATTATTCTTTCAAAATCCACCTGGGAAATACCCGGGAAAATTGAATATCGATTTAGCTCTAATAAAGAATTTCCGGGCTTTACCCTGCCCGGCCTGACGGTAAAAGCCATTCGATAACCTAATTTTCTTAATATTTTCAGTGTTTTTTTATTATAATATCCATATGGATAAGCCAAATAAGCCGTATCTAATATTTTCATACTCATTTCCAAATCTTGTTTTATTTCGTCCGGCGGTCTTGTAACAAGGTAGCCCTGCCCGTTTTCGTCCAACCTGTGTAAATCATGTGTATGCGAAGCATATTCAAACACATCTCTACTACTTTCTATTTCATGCCAACTCAAATATTGCAAATCATTAGCATCAAAAGATGCAACCTCATCAGTATTCCAGCTTGAAATAAGAAAAATCGCCGCCTTAAACCCATATTCCTTCAAAATGGGATATGCGTATTCGTAGTTACTTTTATACCCATCATCAAACGTAATAAGCACACTTCGCTTGGGGAGGTTAATTTCCCCCCTCACAAATTTTTCTAATTCATTCAACCCAATAGTATAATATCCATTTTCATATAAGCAACTCATATGTTCCCGAAAAGTTTCCACAGATAAAACCGCGCCGTTATCCTTATAGGGATTTTCATCATCCTTTAAAAGATGATGATACATTAAAACCGGAATATCTCTTGCCCACTCCTCAGGTTTACCTTTATTTTTTATATTAAAGACACTTTGTAAGGCCACCTTCCCCATCTTTTCACTACTGTATTCTTCGGCAGACAGAATTTTACTATAAACAAAAAACAATACAACACATAATATGAAACCGCTGATTACTAACTTCAATACCGTGTTTGCATTTTTTCGCATTTTATCCCCCCGACATAATCAAATGTTTATATAACAATAATTTCTATTTAAATATTTGGAACCTTCTACCTAACCAATTATAACATATCAATATGCCGAAAAAACGTTTCATTTGTATCAATTATATAACATTTTGTATGACACGGGTATGGCACTGCAGGTGGCACAGGGACGCTTTGTTTGCCACCTTTTGCCTCTTGCTACCCTCACTAAGTTTAAAAATCAACCAGCAAATAGAACATCTTTACGCCACGCCCGTTCCGAAGTGCCATTAACATTAAAAATAGGTAAAGAATAAAATTAGGGGAATAATAATTTATCATGGGGGGCTAATATTTCACAGCAGGGGATAATAAAAGTAAGGAGATTTGATTATGAATCGGAAAGAAACAGTATATTGGACATTATTGAAAAATAAAGAATGGCAGTTATATATTGCAGCGACAAAAAAAGGGCTCTGTTATGTAGGTTCAGAGGATGCACCGTTTGAGGAATTGAGCCAATGGGTTAAAAAGCATATACCAAATTATGAACTTAAAGAAGATAAAAATGCGATGGAACCTTATGAAA
>JAAZJW010000248.1 GCA_012800145.1 Clostridiales bacterium
CTCTCCATAGATCCTTACTATGACAGTAGTTTAGTTATTCACCAAACTGCCAACTGTTAATATAAAAGCATATTAACAATTTCGGCACTGTAGCCTTTCTATAACAGTATTGAGGGCCTTTTCCTCTTTTCACCTGTTATATACTATTCTTTAGTGCTCCTCTATTTATTGTCTGTATTCAGTTTTTTTATATTGTAGTTAAGTCTAACACAGTATGAGTAGCTATGTCAAATGAATTTTTAAATTATATATAGATTAATTTGTAATCATTATCATGATATTCAACATAGATGCCATGTGTGACAATTAATTTTGACTAATCGGCTAATTCAGACTGTGTGAAAAAGCACTTTTCCCGCTTTTTGTCATTCTGAGTGTAGCGAAGAATCTCGTTTTTAGGCCATTTGAGATCCTTCGCTTCGCTCAGGATGACATTTTTCACACAGTCTGAATTGTCCATTGACCAGCCGACTCCTTTTAATAATAAAAATCATGTAACCCTATGGTTGTCATGTATTTTCTGTTGTTTACAATCCAAAAATTAGTTGAGTCCCTTGGGTTCAGAAAATATAATGCATTTCCAACAGGTCTGGAACCGGCCAACGATTCCCCGGCCGCCCTAACACTTTCCGCACCCGGCGTATTATAAATTGAACCATCCAAAACCGGTGAAAACTGCACATGCCCGTTCTGCCTGTCAAAAACTACATCTTTTACGGTATTAGGAAACAATGGGCTGTTGACTCTGTTTATAATAACATTACCAACCGCAACCTTACCTGAATAAGGTTCGCCCCCTGCTTCAGAATGGATTATCCTACTCAGCCAATAAAGGTCATCACTTCTTGCGCTGCCCCTGCTGACAGTTTGATATGAGGAGTTGGCAACAGTACCCCCGGTCTTTAATACCTGGTTTGCATAAATCGTATCTGAATATAGGCCATTAAGTTGCTTTAAATGGTCCACAGATACACCGGCTCTTTGAGCAATTGAGGATAATGTATCTCCCTTTCTTACTGTATAGCTTCCCCCGGTAATATTCGCTAGAGAGGCAGAATTGTTGGCGGTACCCCTGACCTTCAGTACCTGGTTTTCATAAATTGTATCTGAGTACAAACCATTGAGCTCCTTCAAATGATCCACAGACAAACCAAACCTTTGGGCAATTGAGAACAATGTGTCCCCTTTTCTCACCGTATGACTCTCTCCTGTAGTGTTTGTTGAGGGATTGGCACTAATCCCTTTTGTTTGTACAGGCGCCGCTTCCTTTTTAATTTTTGTATTTTTTTTATCCTTCAAAGCATATGTATTTTTGTCTTTCTTGTTGGCAGAATCTTTCAGATTATCTATGTCTCCGTCTTTTTTATCGGTATTTTTATTTTTTTCATGAATTTCAACAGTTTTATCTTCCCCAACCTGCTTGTTCTTTTCAACCTGATTATCCTTTCCGGCTTGGCCACTTTTTGGGGTTTGTGCATTCTTTATAATGCCGGCTCCGGAATTCACTTCAAGTTCCGTTTTGTTCCTGTCAGTATTTTGCTTCAGGTTACCAAAACTGACCATGAACAACAGTATCACA
>JAAZJW010000249.1 GCA_012800145.1 Clostridiales bacterium
AAATAGCTTATATCACTGTTAGGTTCAATTGTTTTATCGCTGCCTGATGATACGAAATCTTCCGGATTCTCGTCTTCTATCGGTTCGTTTACATCCGTAATATTGCCGGAGGGTATATTTGTATCATCCTTAGGGGCCCCACCTAAAGGGAGGACAGATTTGAAAACGAGCATTCCTATCAGCACAACCGTAACGATTCCCGCGGCACCTATGGCCACAGAGAGGGGATAATTTTTCTTTGAACCCACTTTTTGAAGTACTCCCTGACTTATAGGATCTGTTCCCTTTTCCAATGGAATAGTATTACTAGGATGTACCATGCCTTTCTGCTTGGCCGGTGGCGACAAACCTCCTATATTAAGGTTTTCAAATTCATCTGATATCTTTTCGATACTGTTATAATCCCCACCATTTTTACGCAGTTTGTCCATGAATTCAACAATATTTATGTATAGAGGCAGTTCCTTATAGCCAACATGTGGCAAACTTAATAATTCTTGTAAAACCGATACAATATTATTTCTGACAATCTTAAAATCCTCTATAATAAAAGTGTTTTCATTAAAGAGAATCAATTCATTAAATGAAATTTTACCATCAATCACAGCAATTTGGGATTTATCTATTAATACCGATTTTGCATTGTTAGGCAGAGGATCATATTTTTTTATATTACTTAAATACTGATGAATCAAGTTGATCCTTTCGATAAAAGACGGGTTAAAATCGGTTAAATACTCGTTTAACGACGGGCCTTCTTCTATTTTTGTAATTATGGCTATTTCATCATCCATTTTTTCAAAGTGAACAACGTTATTGAATATATTTTTATAGCCTTGGTATATTGATTCCCATACGGGATTATTTTCTTTTATGTAAATGTTGTTAATTATTACAGCCTGGCCATTTTCGTTGTTCTTACCTATAAAGACTTTTTGAAATTTGTCTTCTTTGTAAGTCTGTATAATTTTATAACGATCCAAATATGAAGGTTCCATTTATTCACCCCATTAACAGAATAATATGCCATCCTCGGCATAAATCGACATTTATATATATTTTAACCTAAAGCCGTTGATATGACTAGTATAATTTAATTATTTTTTAAAATCCATTGACAAGATATTCTACGTGATGTAAAATAAAATCAACACTACATACTGTAGAATATAAAGAGGTGGTTTAATACGAATATAACCGAAATATCAGATGCGGGACACCAAATAATGGAAATCACTTGGGCGGAAGGAAAAGAGGCCACCACAGCAAATATAATTAATAGCATCGTTTTATAACAACAAAAAAATGGACGAAGAAGACATAAGAGGGCTAAAGGATTGGATAGGGGGGATATGATAATGGGATTTTTAAAAATAATATTTAATATGTCTGTCACGGGACCTTTAAAAATAATACTTAATATGTCTGTCACCGGAAGCATTATGTTCCTGATATTTTTACTTATAAAACCCTTAACAAAAAAGAATTTCGGCTCCTCTTGGCACTACTATGTTCTTATAATGATTTTGATGTTCTTTGCCTTACCGATTGGGAAATTCATAAACATATCTGGTTTTACCCCTGTGGTGGAAATACGGCAATTAATAAATCAAAACCATGCAGTGGAAAATTTGGATACAAAAAACATGAGGGAAGACATACATACAAATGATTTCAGGGATACAGAAAAGCCAACAAATGAACAGACACCTGAAACAAAAACAAAACCTGACCCAGTGCAATTGGAAAATCCCGGTATAGACAGTACGGACAGAAAAACAGGAGGAAGAATAGACAGAAAAACTTTTAATATCGAGATTTTCAGCGATATGGTTCCTTACATTTGGATAATCGGCATGATTATTTTACTATTATTAAAAATCAT
>JAAZJW010000250.1 GCA_012800145.1 Clostridiales bacterium
GACAAAAATGTGGGGCTTTCATAGCAATGACAAAAAAGTGGAGAAAATGCTTTTTTATATAGTCTAACACCCTAATGGATATTGGACCCTCAGCTTATTTTTCTGGTGTTAAAAGCAGATCGAACCAATATATATGCCTCTTTATTTTTCCTCCTTAAAGTAACCCTAGTTGCCAGTTGTTTGTTACAATTGGGACAGAATAATGCTCCATAGTTTTTGGAAAGGTCAACAGAACTTTCAATAATCCTGTCAACATACATTCTTAACAGTCTTCCCTTCCCCACTTTTTGATATCTGGCAATGTCGGTTTTACAATACCCACAGGATACCAAAATTATATAGCCACCCCTTGCTTTTTTATAATCAGGATTTTTATAAATCAAATAATCATCCTTTCCCCAAAATTTGCATTTAAATCGTTACAGAAGTTGTTTGCTATTTCTAAATATGTATAAGTAATTCTTAAGTTACAGTTCATACCCCAACCTATGCGCGGACAGTCAAGTGTGCAAAAATTCAGTTAATGCATGAATTTTATGAAATTCATCCCAATCCTTACCGTATTTATAGCAAATTGCCGACAATTTGCATAAAATTAACTATTATATCATATTTTTACCATATACATAGAAATTGCTTAAAATTTTGCACAAGGATCACCTACCGGGGCAGGGTATGAACTGTGACATTATTAGATATTCACCTATAATGCATAACAGAATAGACATACAAAATGAGCTTTTCATTTCATGATTTCCTCTATGTTATCTAATATATATTTCTTACCTTTATCATCGATAACCACCATATAATATTCTACCCCGTTATAATTCCTTTTCTCCAATTGAAAACCGTAATCAATGGATTTTTCATTTGTGGTCGTTCTCTTTTTACCCAAATCATCCATTGCCTCAGACAGGATTCCCAGTCTTTTCAGGCCTTTATTAATAGCCATACCTGTAGCTTTTTTACTTATCAGTGGATTAATTTGTTGGTTTATACATTTAGCAATTTCATTTACCCCGATATTCCCCTCAGTAAATACCACATCGTTTTTTTGCTCGGCAGTTATTACAAATTCGGAAACTTTTCCTTTACTATAATTTCCTTTTATAACATTGTCCAGCACCTCTGATACAAAATAAAACATTCTGATTAATCTAGGGTCATTAACAAAATTGTCTTCTTCAATAATTTCCCCATTAATTGGGTCCTTGCCATTTGCTATGCTTTGGAGAACTGCCTTTGCTTTCTCTATCTTTTCAATATCATAAATCATATGAATAGCCCCCTATTATTTTACATTTTTTATCCTTTTCATTTTATTCAGTTTCCTCTAGAATAGGATATAAGGACTTTATTACCATATTCCTGATTATAACACATTTTCCCCGGGGCTTTGCATATCCAAAGCCTGTAATTCCTTGAAAACAAAAAAGATTTCACCCTATTGAAGTATTATGTATTATAATGATAATAAATTAATATCTAGCTTTTCTCATATAGCTGACAGATATGGCTGTCTTTTAAATATAGAAAATACTATTCTAGACATTGCCGATGTGAATATAAGATAAGTATATAATCTGAATTCTAAAAGGAGGGATTTCATGGAAAATCGTTTATATCGTTCCGAAAGTGATAAAAAAATAGCAGGTGTATGTGGAGGTATAGCGGAATATTTCGGCATAGATTCAACCGTAATCAGGCTTCTCTGGCTCATAAGTATAGCTGTTTACGGTACCGGACTTCTTATTTATATTATTGCTGCGATAATAATGCCTAGAAGAGAGGACAGTAATGTAGGAACAGACCCAAACAAAAATTCTAATAAAATTAATAGCCCAAAAGACAGTACGTCTAATAGGGGTTTTGATCGGGAGAAAAACAGAAAGTTCTTTGGGTACGCACTCATTGTGGTAGGAATAATATTGTTTGG
The DNA here is from genome assembly GCA_012800145.1 of Clostridiales bacterium. Classification (GTDB taxonomy): domain Bacteria; phylum Bacillota; class Clostridia; order Peptostreptococcales; family Natronincolaceae; genus JAAZJW01. The sequence goes on from JAAZJW010000250.1 coordinate 1,940, forward strand.
CAAAAGATTCTCGATTTTGAGATGGTTGAGTTTCAAATTTTTGTTCCCAATTGTATTAATAGTCCTTGGGGTATTTATATTAAGCAGTAATTCCAAGAAGTGGTTTTAAATAGAGGTTTACAATATTACACAGCAACCAACAAAATACAGGTTCATAAAAATATAAATATTATGAAGAAGGTGAAATTATGGACAACAGAAAGTTGACTGTTGGCGTTATTTTAATCATATTGGGTATTCTATTCCTTCTGGCAAATTTAGGTTATATTAGTTTTGATGTGCTGTTCGGTATTCTTGATTTATGGCCACTGTTGCTTGTTGTGGCAGGAGTTAATATTTTATTTAACAAAAAACCTATCATTGTTCTTGTAACATGGGTTATATTTTTCGCAGCCCTAATTTTATATGGGATCTTTTACGGGGGAGTAAATACTGATGTTGATTTTAAAACCCACTTTGTAAAACCTGCAGAAACCTCCCATGGGAAGATCAACCTGGATATAGGTGCAGCTAGGATCAGTGTAGATTCAGAGAAAGACAATCTTTTAAAATTTGATGCCCAAGGTGCTAAATTGCGCCATAGTAGTACTTATAAAAACGATATGGAAACCGCAATTTTTAAC